>JAYFRU010000027.1:0-14054 GCA_040946965.1 Burkholderia sp.
TCTTAAAACTGGGCTGCTCGCTCGTCTGCTGGAACATCTTCAGCCGTGCTGAGCAGGCTTTTTGAACTGGCCTCTAAACATTATAGCCTTCCGCCCATCCCGAAACCGGGGCCGGACGGAGCCCGACGCGTGGCGGGCGGCTATACTCGCCCACACTTCCCAGCCTCGCTTCCGACCTTTTCGCATGGCCGAACCCACTCTCGGCGTCGCGCTGATCGCGCTGAACGCCGCCGCCCGCCTGTCCGACTGCCTCGCCGCGCTCGATTTCGCCGACGAGGTGGTGCTGATCGACGGCGGCAGCACCGATGCGACCGTCGAGATCGCCCGGGCCCACGGCGCGCGGGTGGTGGTCGAATCCGACTGGCCCGGCTTCGGGCCGCAGAAGAACCGCGCGATCGCCGAGCTGTCGACCGACTGGATCCTCTCGCTCGACACCGACGAGGTGGTCACGCCCGAGCTGGCCGCCGCGATCCGCGCCGCGATCCGCGCGCCGGCCGCCGATATGTATGCGATCGACCGCCTGTCGAGCTTCTGCGGCAGCTGGATCCGCCACAGCGGCTGGTATCCCGACTGGATTCCGCGGCTGTTCCGGCGCGGCACGGCGCGCTTCTCCGACGACCTGGTGCACGAGCGGCTGATCCACGACGGCCCCGCCGCGCGCCTGAGCGGCAAGCTGCTGCACTACTCCTACGAGGACTTCGAGGCGGTGCTGCGCAAGCTCGACAGCTATTCGAGCGCGGGCGCCAGGCAACGCCACGCGGCCGGCCAGCGCGGCGGCTTCGGCAAGGCGCTGGGCTGCGGCGCCTGGGCCTTCGTGCGCACCTACTTCCTGCGACTCGGCTTTCTCGACGGGCGCGCCGGCTTCATGATCGCCGTGTTCAACGCCGAGACGGTCTATTACCGCTTCCTCAAGCTCGGCGCACGCGCCGCCGACCAGCCGCCTCGCGCCTGACCCGACGGGCCGCGCGACGGGGCGGGTACAATGCGGGCCAACCATCGCGCGCACCAAGCCGGCCAGAGCCGGCCGGCCCTGCCCGACCTCCGTTCCCGAAGCCGATCGCCATGTTCTCCATCCTCATCCCGACCTGGAACAATCTCCCGTACCTGCAATGCGTGATCTCGAGCCTGCGCCGCCATTCCGCGCATGATCACCAGATCATCGTCGTGCACGTCAACGACGGCTCGAACGGCACGCTCGACTGGGTCCGCCAGGAAGGCATCGAGCACACGGCCTCGCCCGCCAACATCGGCATCTGCCACGCGGTGAACCTGGTGGCCGCGCGCGCCACGCGCGAGTACATCGTCTACATGAACGACGACATGGCCGTCTGCCCGGGCTGGGATACCGCGCTGGCGGCACGGATCGGCACCCTGCCCTCGAACCTGTTCATGCTGTCGGGCACCATGGTCGAGCCGGTCGACACCGGCAACCCCTGCGTGGTGGTGCACGATTTCGGCCGCGAGGCCGCCGCGCTCGACCTCGACGCGCTGGCCGCCGCCACCCCGGGCCTGAAGCGCGCCGACTGGCTCGGCGCGACCTGGCCGCCCACCCTCGTGCATCGCGACTGGTGGCACCGGGTCGGCGGTTACAGCAGCGAACTGAGCCCGGGCATGAGCAGCGACAACGACCTGTCGATGAAGATGTGGGATGCCGGCTGCCGGATCTTCCTCGGCGTCGGCGACAGCCTGGTCTATCACTTCCAGCAGAAGAGCACCGGCAAGGTCGTCAAGAACGATGGCCGCCGCCAGTTCCTCAACAAGTGGGGCATGACGCAGGCCACCTTCGACCACTACTACCTGCGCTGCGGCCAGCCCGCCGGCACCACGCTGGCGCTGACCGAGCCGCCGCTCGAGGGCCGCCTCAAGCGCGCGTTCTCCTGAGCCCGCCGGGCTGCCCGCGCGTCGCGCCGTTCGCGCGCGCCGCAGCCGATTCCAGCGAATGAGCTCGCCGATGTCCTCGACCGCCCCGCAGCCCGCGCTCCCGAGCCGCCGGCTGGCACTCGCCCGCGTGCTCGCGATCCTCGCGATGTGCATGATGCCCGTCTCCACCGCGCTGACCAACGTGTTCTGCACCCTCTTCGCGCTGGGCGCCCTGCTGCTGCTTGCCGCGCTGGCCGCCAGCGTGGCCTGGTTGGTCGCGCCGGCGCACGACGGCTGGCAATGGGTGGCCAAGTACGACAAGCTCCTGCTGCTGCCCTTCGCGGTGCTCGCGTTTCGCGACGCGGCACCCAACTGGGCCGCGATCGCCCGCTGGAGCCTGTTCGCGACTCTGGTCGCGGTGCTGCTGCTGGCCACCAGCAACTTCCTCGGCCTGAGCCGGATCGGCCCGCTCTACCACGCCGGGCTGCCGACTTCGCGTGCCTGGGTGTTCAAGAACCACATCGCCGCCGGCATGTTCGGCGCGCTGCTGTTCTACCAGGCCGCCGACCTGATGCTGGCCGCGCGTGGAACGCGCGCGCGGATCGTGCTGGGCGCGATCGCGGCACTGACGTTGGCCTATGTCTACGTGATGCTGCAGGGCCGCACCGGCCAGGTGATCGGCCTGCTACTGATCGCGGTGATCGCGTGGCGCGTGCTGGGCCGCCTGCGGCGGCGCTCGCCGAAGCTCGCGGCGGCAGCCGCAGTGCTGTTCGCGCTGACCGCGCTGGCCGGTGCCGGCCTGGTGCTGACGCGCCACGACAGCCGCCTGATGCAGGTGGCCGGCGAAGTCCAGGCCTATCGGCAGAGCGACGCGGCCACCTCGTCGGGCTTGCGCCTGGCCTGGTACCAGCGCGCGCTCGGGCTCTATGCCGCGCGCGCCCCGTCCTCGGCTACGGCGTGGCCGGACTCGGCGTGGAGTTCAAGCGCCTGGCGGCCGGCAAGACCCTCGCCGACGCCACGCTGACCGAGAACCCGCACAATGAATACCTGCTGATGGCCGTGCAGCTCGGCACGCTCGGCCTCGCCCTCTTCATCAACTTGCTGGTTCAGGTGTGGCGCGCAAGCCGTTCGCTGGGCGCGCGCTCGCGCCACCTGCTGCTGGCCTGGCTGGCGATCTTCACGATCGGCTGCGGCGCGAACTAGCTGCTGCTCGATTTCTCCGAAGGGCACTTGTTCGTGCTGCTGACCGGGATCCTGATCGGCTGCGGCTGTCGATCCGAAGGCGCGCCGCGCGCTGCGGCGGAACGCGCCTGAACCGCTTCGCGAGCCGGCACCGCTCAGGCCGCCGGCCGCACCAGGTGGATCGTATCGACCACCCGCGAAGGCGCCGAGCGCGCCGCCTCGGCCGGCAGGCCGAGCATCTCGGCCGCGACCGCCGCCACGCGCGCGGTCGGCATCTGCAGCAGGCAGTCGCTGTAGCTGCCGACATGGCGCTCGCAGCCCTCCTTGCGGCAAGGCACGCAGCTGCCTTCGCCCTGCAGCAGGAACACCTTGCCGTGACGGCTCGAGCCCACCAGCGGCCAGGGATTGCCCTCGCCTTGCCAGCCCTGCAGCCAGGGGCTCCAGCGTACCGGGTCGGACGGCCCAAACAGCGCGATCACGGGCGTGCCGGTGGCCGCGGCCACGTGGGTGGCGCCGGTATCAGGGCCGATGAACAGCCTGGCGCGCCGCACCAGCTCGGCGCTCTCGCCGAACGACAGGCGCCCGACCAGGTTCAGCACCTTGCCGCCGGCCGCCTGCGCGATCTGCTCGGCATACTCGCGCTCGTTGTCGGCGGGACCACCGCTCAGGGCAATCGCGTAGCCGAGGCCGCACAGCCAGCGGATCAACTCGACCCAGCCATCGCGCCGCCATTGCTTGTAGGCGAACATCGGATAAGGGTGCAGCACCACCAGCGGCTGCCCCGCCGCGATCGCGGGCGAGCTCGCGAGCAGCGCATCGAAGCGCGCGCGCTGCGCGGGATCCGCGCCGAGCCTCGGCGCGACCACCTCGGGCACCGGTTCAATGCCGATCGCCGGCGCCAGCGCCAGCGTGCTGATCACGGTGTGTTCGTGCTGGTGATCGTTGATTGCGATCCGGTTCAGCAGCAGGCGCGTCCAGAGGTTGACGCGATTCGGATCGACCAGGCCCACGCGCCGCCGCCCGGCGAACCAGGTGTAGTAGCGCGGCCGATCCGAGCTGAGCGCCGCACAGGCCAGGTCGTAGCGGCGCCAGAGCCGCGCCGCGTCGCGCAGGCGCTCGCCAAGCTTCGCGCGCTGGGCCACCACGATCACGCGACGAATGTCCGGATTGCCCTCGAGCACGCCCTCGGTGCCGCGAAACACCAGCATGTCGATCGGCGTATCGGGCCAGCGCGCCTTCAGCGAGCGGACGATCGGGGTGGTCAGCAGCACGTCGCCGATGCGACGCGTCGCGACGACCAGGATGCTCTCGGGACGGAAATCAGGAGGAAACAGGGCGGCCACGGTCTGGATTCTGATGGTGGGGATCGAGGCTCGCACTGTACTCGATTCCGCAGCGCCCCGCGTGGGCAGCGGGCGTCGAGCGTGCTGGAACCGGCCGGCGGGCCTGTCGGATGAAAACGAAGCGGCGGGACACACAGTCAATCGGCCCGGTCGTGTGACCGGGCCGATGTCGTGGCTCAGTAGGCGATTTCCACCGTGCCGTCGCCGAAGATGGCACGCAGCTCGGCCAGCAGCGTATCGCTGGGCTTGACGCGCCAGGCATCGCCGAGCCGCATCTCGCCCTGCGCGCGCGCGTTGTTGTAGAGGATCTGCACGGCCAGCCCGTTGGGCATCGGCATCGGCGCGCGGCGGCCGCCGTCGCGTCCATCGCGTCCGCCGCGCGACGGCGCGGGCTCGGCCTTGGCCACATGCGGCTCCAGCACGCGACGCAGCGCGGCCGCGTCGGCATTGCCGTTCATCGTCATGCGCACGGCCTGCGCGTAGCGGCTGCGCGCGCGCTCGAGATCCATCACCGCCTCGGCCGTGAAGCGGATCCCGCCCGTAAACGCGTCGTTACGCGCCTGGCCCTGCACGATCAGCAGCTCGTCTTCCTTGAACAGGCTGCGGTTCGCGTCGAACTGCTCGTTGAACACGGTGATCTCGCACTGGCCGGTGCCGTCGTCGAGCAGCGCGATGATCATCTTGCCGCGTTGCGTCATCTGGGTGCGCAGCGAGGCGATCACGCCGGCCACCAGCTTGTCGCGCCCTTCCTTCAGCTCGCCGAGCTTCATGCGCGCGAAACGGCGGACTTCCTCGCGATAGGCGTCGAACAGATGCCCCGACAGATAGAACCCCAGCGCGCCCTTTTCCTCCTGCAGGCGACGCTTCTCGTCCCAGGCCGGTCCGTCGACCAGCGCATGCGCGTGCGGCGACTCGGCACCCATGTCGAACAAGCCGGCCTGCATCGCGTTGGCCTCGGCCTGGTCGGCCGCCTCCATGGCGAGCGGCACCGAGGCGATCAGCTGCGCGCGATTCGGCGTCAGCACGTCGAAGGCGCCGGCGCGAATCAGCGCATCGACGGTGCGACGGTTGACGAGTCGGCGGTCGATCCGTTCGCAGAAGTCGAACAGGTCCTTGAACACGCTGCTTTCCTTGCGCGCCCGCAGGATTTTCTCGATCGCGTTCTGGCCGCTGCCCTTGACGGCGCCCAGGCCGTAGCGGATCGTCTTCGAGCGCTTGCCGTCGGCTTCCGCGACCGGCTCGAAGCGGTATTCGGACTGGTTGATGTCGGGCGGCAGCACCTTCAGGCCATTGAGCTCGCAATCGTCGAACAGGATCTTCACCTTGTCGGTGTCGTCCATCGCGAGCGTCATGTTGGCCGCCATGAATTCGGCGGGGTGATGCGCTTTCAGCCAGGCGGTGTAGTAGGCCAGCAGCGCGTAGGCGGCCGCGTGCGACTTGTTGAAGCCGTAGCCCGCGAACTTCTCCATCAAGTCGAAGATCTCGTCCGACTTCTCGCGCGTGAGGCCGTTCTTCGCGGCGCCCTCGGCGAAGATCTCGCGGTGCTTGACCATCTCCTCGGGCTTCTTCTTGCCCATCGCGCGACGCAAGAGATCGGCGCCGCCCAGCGAGTAGCCGCCGATGATCTGCGCCATCTGCATCACCTGCTCCTGATAGACCATGATGCCGTAGGTCTCTTTCAGGACCGGCTCGACGCGCGGATCCGGGTACTCGACCTTCTCGCGGCCGTGCTTGCGGGCGCAGAAGCTCGGGATCAGGTCCATCGGGCCAGGCCGGTACAAGGACACCAGCGCGATGATGTCCTCGAAGCGGTCGGGCTGGGCGTCCTTCAGCATGCTCTGCATGCCGCAGCTTTCCAACTGGAACACGGCGACCGTATTCGCTTTCTTGAGGATCTGGAACGAGGCGGGATCGTCGAGCGGAACCTGGGCGAGCGACCAGTCGGCCTTGGCTGGATCGAGCCGGCGGATGAAGCGCTCGGCCCAGTCGAGGATGGTCAGCGTGGTCAGGCCCAGAAAGTCGAACTTCACCAGGCCGACCGCTTCGACGTCGTCCTTGTCGTACTGGCTGACCACGCCGCCGTCGTCGCCCTGCGCATACAGCGGGCAGAAGTCGGTCAGCTTGCCCGGCGCGATCAGCACGCCGCCGGCGTGCATGCCGACGTTACGCGTGAGGCCCTCGACGCGCTGCGCGAGATCGAGCAGCTGATGGACTTCGTCCTCGTTGTCGTAGCGCTCCTGCAGCAGCGGCTCTTCCTTCATCGCGTCGGCGATGGTGACGTGCTTGCCCGGCTTGAACGGGATCAGCTTGGCCACGCCGTCGGTGAACATGTAGCCGAGGTCGAGCACGCGCCCGATGTCGCGCACGGCCGCCTTGGCGGCCATGGTGCCGAAGGTGGCGATCTGCGAGACCGCGTCGGCACCGTACTTCTCCTTCACGTACTGGATCACGCGATCGCGGCCGTGCTGGCAGAAGTCGATGTCGAAGTCGGGCATCGAGACCCGCTCCGGATTCAGGAAGCGCTCGAACAGCAGGTTGTAGCGCAGTGGATCGAGGTCGGTGATGCCCAGCGAATAGGCCACCAGCGAGCCCGCGCCCGAGCCGCGGCCCGGGCCGACCGGCACGCCGTTGTTCTTGGCCCAGTTGATGAAGTCCGCCACGATCAGGAAGTAGCCGGGAAAGCCCATCTTCTTGATCGTGTTGCATTCGAACTCGAGCCGCTGGTAATAGGTCGCGCGCTGCGCGTCCCGCTCGGTTTCGTCCGGGAACAGCTGCACCAGGCGCGTCTCGAGCCCTTCCTGCGAGAGCTGGACCAGGTAATCGTCGAGCGACATGCCGTCCGGCGTCGGGAACAGCGGCAGCTTGGGCTTGCCGATCTCGAGCTTGAGGTTGCAGCGCTTGGCGATCTCGACCGTGTTCAGCACCGCCGAGGGGATGTCGGCGAACAGCTCGGCCATCTCGGCCTGGGTGCGGAAGCGTTGATCGGTGGTGAAGCACTTTTGCCGGCGCGGATTGGCGAGGATGTCGCCTTCCGAGATGCACACGCGCGCCTCGTGCGCCGTGAAATCCTCGTCGCCCATGAACTGCAGCGGATGCGTGGCGACCACCGGCAGTTGCAGCTCGGCCGCGAGCTTGGCGGCTTCCTGCACATAGGCCTCGCCGCCGGGCTGGCCGTAGCGTTGCAGCTCGATGTAGAAACCGCCCGGGAACACACGCGCCCAGCGCTGCGCATGGCGGCGCGCGGCCTCGGCGTTGCCGGCCGCGAACGCGATGCCGATATCGCCCTGCTGCGCCCCCGACAGCGCCAGCAGGCCCTGGCCAAGCTCGGATTCGAGCCATTGCGCGTCGACTTCGGCGCGACTGCGGTACTGGTTGGTGAGCCAGGCCTTCGAGAGCAGCTCGCAGAGATTCAGGTAGCCGGCCTTGTCGCGCACCAGCAGCAAGAGCCGCGAGGGCTTGTCGCGGTCGTCGTGGTTGGTGATCCAGACATCGCAGCCGGCGATCGGCTTGACGCCCTTGCCACGGGCTTCCTGGTAGAAACGGACGAGGCCGAATGCATTGCCGAGATCGGTGAGGGCGAGCGCGCCCTGACCGTCGGCGGCCGCCGCCTTGACTAGGTCGTCGAGGCGCACGATGCTGTCGGCAATCGAGAATTCGGAGTGAACGCGAAGATGGACGAAACGGGGATCTGACATGGGCGTTATTGTAGCCGCGTCGCGACGAAGGCAACGCCCGCGCGCGGCAAAAATCGACGCAGACGGCCATCAGGCCAGCTTGGGCCTGACTGCGACATCCTGCCTCCATCGCCCGGCCGGCTGGTTTGCCGGCGCGTTTGCGGGATAATACGGCTTTGCTCATTCACGCGGCGGCCTACCGCACGGCATCGCACCCTATTTGCGCCCGTCGCGGCGCCCGGGCGAGCCGCGGCCGCCCCGCCTCATCCCCGGTTCATCATGTCCATCGTCAACCTCGCCGCCTACCGCTTCGTCACGATCGAGTCGCCCGAAGCCTGGCGGCCGCTCGTCACCGAGCGCTGCCAGTCGCTCGGGCTGCGCGGCACGATCCTGCTCGCCCCCGAGGGCATCAGCCTATTCATCGCCAGCCCGCGCGAGGCCACCGACGCGTTCATCGCCTATCTGCGCGAGGATGCGCTGTTTGCCGACAAGTTCGCCGACCTGCAGTTCAAGGAAAGCCTGTCCGATTCGCAGCCGTTCCGGCGCATGCTGGTGCGCATCAAGCGCGAGATCATCACCATGAAGAAGCCGGCGATCCAGCCCGAACTGGGCCGCGCGCCCTCGGTGGACGCCCGCACCCTGAAGGACTGGCTCGACCGGGGCCATGACGACCAGGGCCGGCCGGTGGTGATGCTCGATACGCGCAAATGCCTTCGAGGTCGACGTCGGCACCTTCGACCGGGCGCTCGACTACCGCATCGACAAGTTCAGCGAATTCCCGGACGTGATCGACGCGAACCGGGCCGATCTCGAAGGCAAGACCGTGGTGTCGTTCTGCACCGGCGGGATCCGCTGCGAAAAGGCCGCAATCCACATGAAGGACATCGACCACGTCTACCAGCTCGAGGGCGGCATCCTGAAGTATTTCGAGGAAGTCGGCGGCGCGCATTATCACGGCGACTGCTTCGTGTTCGACCACCGCACCGCGCTCAATCCGCAGCTGGAGCCGACCGCCGACGTGACCTGCTTCGCCTGCCGCGCCGTGGTGTCGGCCGAAGCTCAGCAATCGCCGCACTACGTACCGGGCCGCTCCTGCCCGGCCTGCGCGCCTGCCCAGGCGGCCGGCGCGGCCCAGCCGGCTGTGCCCGCCCGGCGGCCTGAGCCCGGGCCCGTCCCTGATCGCCACGCCTTGTCAGGGCCTCGCTTGAAGCCACGCTATCGCGGCCGTTTCGCGCCCTCGCCCACCGGTCCGCTGCATTTCGGCTCATTGGTCGGCGCGCTCGCGAGCTGGCTCGACGCACGTGCCCACGCGGGCGACTGGCTGGTGCGCATCGAGGACGTCGACGGCCCGCGCACGGTGCCCGGCGCCGCGCAGGAGATCCTCGCCACGCTCGCCGCCTTCGACCTGAACCCCGACGAGCCGCCCGTCTGGCAGAGCCGGCGCGATGCCGAATATACGGCCGCGCTCGCTGTGCTGACGGCCGCCGGCCATGTCTATCCCTGCGGCTGTACACGCAAGGAGATCGCCGACTCGCTGCGCGCCGCGCACGAGCGCCACACCACGCTGGCTTACCCCGGCACCTGCCGCGACGGCCTGCACGGCAAGCCGGCCCGCGCCTGGCGGTTGCGCGTGCCCGACGGCGGGGCCGCCGTGATCGGCTTCGACGATCGCTGGCAGGCCCGGCAATCGCAGGATCTCGCCACCGAGGTCGGCGACTTCGTGCTCAGGTGCGTCGACGGCCAGTGGGCCTACCAGCTCGCCGTGGTGGTCGACGATCGCGACGCCGCCATCACCCACGTGGTGCGGCGGTGTCGACCTGCTCGATTCGACGGCCCGGCAGATCCATCTCCAGCACTGCCTCGGCATGCCGACGCCGGCCTACCTGCATGTGCCGGTGGTGGTCGACGCGAACGGCGAGAAGCTCAGCAAGCAGACCGGCGCGAGCGCGCTCGATGCCGCCGCGCCGCTGCTCCCGCTGAACGCCGCCGCCGATCATCTCGGGCTCGGGCTGGCGGCGTCCGCGCGCACCTCGCTCGCGACCTTCTTCCCCGCCGCTCCCGCCGCCTGGGCCGCACGCTTCGGTCTCGACGCACGCTGAGCGCGCTTCACCACGCTTTTTCCGCCGTAAACGGAAACGGGCGGATGCGAGAGCATCCGCCCGTTTTCAGGCTGTCAGGCCAGCCGCCGCTCAGGAAGAAGACGTGCGGCGCGGCATGCCGAAACCGCCCAGCAGCGCGGCCAACGGTTGCTTCGACTTCTTCTCGCTCGACACCGGCTGCTTGGTTGCCTCGCCGGGCTCGCGCGCGCTCGGCGACGGCTCGTAGGGCTTCAGGAAGAACTCGTCGACCGGTGCCTCGCGGCGCGAGTGATGGTGATGCGCACGCTCGCTGCCATGCCCATGCGAACGGCGCGGGCCGCGCGATTCGTCGCGATCGCGGCCGCGCTCACCGCGCTCCTGGCGCGCGCGCACCGGGGCATCGATCGCGAGCGGCTGCAACGGCAGCTCGCGCTTGATCAGCTTTTCGATATCGGCCAGTTGCTTGCGCTCGTTCGGGCTGCACAGCGACAGCGCGTCGCCCGAGGCGCCCGCGCGGCCGGTCCGGCCGATGCGGTGCACGTAATCCTCGGCGCTGAAGGGCAGGTCGAAGTTGATCACGGCCGGCAACTCGACGATGTCCAGGCCGCGCGCAGCCACGTCGGTGGCGACCAGCGCCTCGACCTCGCCGCGCTTGAAGGCCTCCAGCGCCTGCATCCGCTCGTTCTGGGAACGGTCGCCGTGGATCGCGGTGGCGACCACGCCGTCGCGCTCGAGCTGGCGCGCCAGCCGGCTCGCGCCGATCTTGCTGTTGCAGAACACGATCACCTGCTTGAGCGAGCGATCGCGGATCAGCTTGACCACCGCCGCCTGCTTGTCGCCCTCGGTGATCTCGTAGACCACCTGCGTGACATTGGCGGCCGTCGCATTGCTGCGCGCCACCTCGATGGTCTGCGGGTTGTTCAGGTAGGCCGAGGCCAGCTTCTTGATCTCTGGCGAGAACGTAGCCGAGAACAGCAGGGTCTGGCGCTGCTTGGGCAGCAGGTTCAGGATCCGCTGCAGGTCGGGCAGGAAGCCCATGTCGAGCATCCGGTCGGCCTCGTCGAGCACCAGCATCTGCACCTGGCCGAGGTTGGCCGTCTTCTGCTGCACGTGGTCGAGCAGGCGGCCCGGCGTGGCGATCAGGATCTCGACGCCGCGGCGCAGCTCGGCCATCTGCGGGTTCATGTCCACGCCGCCGAACACCACCGCGCTGCGCAGCGCCGTGTGCTTCGCGTAGGAATGCACGTTGGCAGCCACCTGGTCGGCCAGTTCGCGCGTCGGCGTGAGGATCAGCACGCGCACCGGGTGGCGCGCCGGCGAGGCGCTGCTGCTGGCCTGCGGCAAGAGGCGCTGGATGATCGGCAGCGAGAAGCTGGCGGTCTTGCCGGTGCCCGTCTGCGCGGCGCCCATCACGTCGCGCCCGGCCAGCACGACCGGAATCGCCTTGGCCTGGATCGGCGTCGGCGTCGTATAGCCCTGCTCCGCAATGGCCTTCAGAATGTCGGGCGCGAGGCCGAACTGATCGAAAGTTGCGTCGACGGACGTGGCTGCTGAATCGAACATGGTTGGCGTTTCGCTCAAATGGCGCGGCGGGAATTCGGGTGTGGCCGGGCCGATTGCCGGTGGCCGCACGAACAACACGGTGGAATGAATGACGGAACTGCTGCGACGCGCCGCGCGACGCCGCCACAGCGCCGGTTCGAACCCGGCGCGCCGCCCCGTGCGGCCAAACACCGACGTAATGGGTGATATTGTAGCACTGGCCCGTGACGACGCCCGTCGACGCCTCAGGGACGCTTGCGCCCGCCCCGGATCTCCTGGCAATCGGCCAGCAACGGCGGCGCCGTGCTACCGGCGATCTCGTCGCTCAGGGTGGCGGCCGGGCCCTTGGTCCACCAGGTGTAGCGGCCCGCCTGGTAGCGCGCCCCCGAGGCCGACAGCGTGTCGACGAACAGCATCGGCCGGCCGTTCACCGGCACCAGCGCGAAACTCTGGCCGTTGCGGGCCAGCCAGTAGGCGACGCGCACCGGCCGCGCCTGGTTCGCGCACTGGTAGTTTGTGAAGCTGCGGGCGTCGGTATCGATTTCCTCGACGGTCAGCTGCGCGGCCTGGGCCGCCGAGATGCCCGCCAGGCCGGCCAGCAGGCCCACGGCGGCGATGATGCGCTTCATGCGGGTGCTCCTTGCTCCTGCCTGGGCGGTGCCGGGCGGGCCGGCATCACGAATCCACATCCGGCCGCTTCAATCAGGGATCGATCACGCCGGCGCAGGCATCGGTCGGCGCGGCCGCCGCATGACCCACCACCGGTACGATCTTCAAGCCGGCCGACGCGATCCGGCAGGGTGCTGCGGCCAGGCCGCAGCCCGACATCGACAGACACAGCGTCGCGATAAGTACCCATTTCATCTCGAGACTCCTCGACCGCAGCAGGTGAGCGCCACGGCCTTCGATACGGTTTGCACGAAATCGGGCCGGATCCAATGGCGCTCTCCCGGCACAGGAAAAACGCCCACGACCCGCTTCCGCCCGGGTGGGCCGGCACACGCGCCAGCCAAGCCCGGCCGTGCCGCCTCAGCGCGCGGACACGGGCCGGACCGCCGCAGCGGCCCGCTTGGCGCGCTCGCGCGCCTCGTCGACCTCGGCGCCGATCGCCACCGCCACGCCCATGCGGCGCTTGGTGAAGCTCTCGGGCTTGCCGAACAGTCGCAGGTCGACACCCGGCACGGCCAGCGCCTCGGCCACGCCCTCGAAGGCGATGCCGGCCTCGTCCAGGCCACCGTAGATCACCGCCGAGGCGGCCGGCGACGTGAGGGTCGGATCGACCGGCAGGCCGAGGATGGTACGCGCGTGCAGTTCGAACTCCGACTGCCGCTGCGAGGCCAGCGTCACCAGCCCCGTGTCGTGCGGACGCGGGCTGACCTCGGAGAACCAGACCTCGTCGCCGCGCACGAAAGCTCGACGCCGAACAGGCCGCGACCGCCCAGGGCCGTCGTCACTTGGTGTGCAATCTCGCGCGAACGTTCCCGGGCAACCGCGCTCATCGGCTGCGGCTGCCAGGATTCGACGTAGTCGCCGGCCACTTGCAGGTGGCCGACCGGGTCGCAGAAATAGGTCCGGGTTTCCTTGGTGGCGGGGTCGATCGCGCGCACCGTGAGCTGGGTGATCTCGTAGTCGAAATCGACGAAGCCCTCGACGATCACGCGGCCGTGGTTCACGCGCCCGCCCGCCATGGCGTGCTGCCAGGCCGGCTCGACGTCGGCCTCGCCGCGCACCACCGACTGCCCCTTGTCCGAGGAGGACATCACCGGCTTGACCACGCAGGGGAAGCCGATCGACGCCACCGCGGCGCGGAATTCCTCGATGGATTGCGCGAACGCATAGGGCGAGGTCGGCAGGCCGAGCTCCTCGGCAGCCAGGCGGCGTATGCCCTCGCGGTTCATGGTCAGCTGCGTGGCGCGCGCGGTCGGGATCACCTCGGCGAGGCCCTCGGACTCGATCGCGGCCAGCGCGTCGGTGGCGATCGCCTCGATCTCGGGCACGATCAGGTGCGGCTGCTCGGCCTCGATCAGCGCGCGCAGCGAGGCCGCGTCGGTCATGTCGATCACGTGCGCGCGATGCGCGACCTGGTGGCCAGGCGCGTTCGCGTAGCGATCGACGGCGATCACTTCGACGCCGAGACGCTGCAACGCGATGATGACTTCCTTGCCGAGTTCGCCGGCACCCAGCGACATGACGCGCGTGGCGGAGGGCGAGAGCGGCGTACCGAGCCGCTGACCGATCTGCATGAGATTTCCCGCTGAAAAGATTGGGGTGAAGACGTGGAAACGACCAAGGTGCGATGTTATTGAGTAATTCGTAAATCATGACAACGGAAACGGCCGTCGTGCGTTATAGATCTCATCACCTGCTTGATGAGG
>JAYFRU010000028.1:0-14030 GCA_040946965.1 Burkholderia sp.
CGTACGGGCTGCGCGACGAAGAGTAGCTGCGCTTGAAGATCCTCACTTGCATGCTGCCTCGAATCTGAAAAATAGCGGTTTCCCATCACACTGTTCCGCGAAGACCCTTAAAATTCAGCGATTCCTGAAACGCGCGCCTCGGCGCGCCGCCGGGGCTGCCCGCCCGGGCTTCCGGCAACCACCATTCCCGACAGCATGCTGCCCGCTCAAAAACACCTACTCGAAACCCTGCTCGCCGACAGCGTGAAGCAGGTCGTCCAGGCCCTGAAGGGCGAATCCGAGGCCGGTTTCGTCGCGCCGGCGATCACCCTCGAGCGCCCCAAGGCGGCCGCCCACGGCGACGTCGCTTGCAACGTCGCGATGCAGCTGGCCAAGCCGCTCGGCACCAACCCGCGCCAGCTGGCCGAGCAGATCGTGGCGGCCCTCACCGCCCAGCCCGGCGCGGCCGGCCTGGTCGAGGCCGCCGAGATCGCCGGCCCCGGCTTCATCAACCTGCGCCTGAGCGCGGCCTCCAAGCAGGCCGTGATCGGCGCGGTGTTCGCCGAGCGCGAGGCCTTCGGCCGCTCCGCGCACGAGGCCGGGCGCCGCGTGCTGCTCGAGTTCGTCTCGGCCAACCCGACCGGCCCGCTGCACGTCGGCCACGGCCGCCAGGCCGCGCTCGGCGACGTGCTGGCCAACGTGCTGGCCAGCCAGGGCTACGCGGTGCACCGCGAGTTCTACTACAACGATGCCGGCGTGCAGATCGGCAACCTGGCGCTGTCGACCCAGGAGCGCGCGCGCGGCCTCAAGCCCGGCGACGCCGACTGGCCCGAGGCCGCCTACAACGGCGAGTACATCGCCGACATCGCGCGCGACTACCTGGCCGGCGCCACGGTCTCGGCCAGCGACGGCGAGCCCGTCACCGGCAAGGGCGACATCGAGGATATCGAGGCGATCCGCAAGTTCGCGGTCGCCTACCTGCGCCGCGAGCAGGACATCGACCTGAAGGCCTTCGGGGTGCGCTTCGACCAGTACTACTTGGAATCCTCGCTGTACCAGGAAGGCCGCGTGGCGAGCACGCTGCAGGCCCTGGTCGACGCCGGCATGACCTACGAGCAGGAAGGCGCGCTGTGGCTGCGCACCATCGACGCGGGCGACGACAAGGACCGCGTGATGCGCAAGACCGACGGCACCTACACCTACTTCGTGCCCGACGTCGCCTACCACGTGGCCAAGTGGCAGCGCGGCTTCACCAAGGTCATCAACATCCAGGGCTCGGACCACCACGGCACCATCGCGCGCGTGCGCGCCGGCCTGCAGGGCCTGCACATCGGCATCCCGAAGGGCTACCCCGACTACGTGCTGCACAAGATGGTGACGGTGATGCGCGACGGCCAGGAAGTGAAGCTCTCCAAGCGCGCGGGCAGCTACGTGACGATGCGCGACCTGATCGAATGGTCGGGCGGCGCCACGCCGGACGCGGAAGTCTCGCCCGAGCAGCTCGACGAGGCGATCATCACGCGCGGGCGCGACGCCGTGCGCTTCTTCCTGATTTCCCGCAAGGCCGACACGGAATTCGTGTTCGATATCGATCTCGCGCTGAAGCAGAACGACGAGAATCCCGTCTACTACGTACAGTACGCGCATGCGCGGATCTGCTCGGTGCTCAACGAGTGGAAGTCGCGCCACAGCGCCGACGAGGCGATCCTGCCGGGCGCGGACCTCTCCCCGCTCGACAGCAAGCCGGCCGCCTCGCTGCTGCAGAAGCTCGCCGAGTACCCCGACATGCTCACGCACGCGGCCGGCGAACTCGCGCCGCACGCGGTGGCCTTCTACCTGCGCGACCTCGCGGGCGAGTTTCACTCGTTCTACAATGCGGAGCGCGTGCTCGTCGACGACGAAGCGCAGCGCACCGCGCGCATCGCGCTGCTGGCCGCGACGCGCCAGGTGCTCGCGAACGGTCTCGCGGTGCTCGGCGTGTCCTCGCCGAGCAAGATGTAAAGCCGCCGGGCCGGGCTCCAGACGGCCGCGCCGCCGCGCGCGACCGTGCCACGAATCCCGTTTCACGACTCTTTTAGCAGGTGACTCAAGCAATGGCACAACCGCGCCGCACGTCGAAACCGTCGAAACAAGCCGGAGGAACCTTTCTTGGCATCGTGCTGGGCCTGATCGTCGGCCTCGCGATCGCTGTGGTGGTCGCGCTCTACATCACGCGCGTGCCTTCGCCGTTAGTCTCGAAGGTCGCTCCGCCGGCCGACAACGCCGCGAGCGGCGCCAGCCAGCCGCAGCAGTTCGACCCGAACCGCGCGCTGCAGGGCAAGACGCCGGGCCAGCCGGTGCCGCAAGCCGCCCAGCCGGCCCCGCCCAACACCGCGCCGGGCCAGGCCTCCAACCAGACCCAGCCGCCGCTGCTGCCCGAGCCGCAGATCGTCGAGGTGCCGGGCTCGAACGGCTCGCAGAACAGCAATCCGCAGCCGTCCTCGGACGACAACGGTATCGCCGTGGCGCCCAGGCCGGCCGACAACACGCCGCCGGTCAAGAAGCCGCAAGCCACCGCTGCCACGCCGTCCTCCTCGTCCTCGCAGCCCAAGCCGGCCCAGCAGGCCGGCAACGCCCCGGCCAAGCCGGGCTCGGGCGCGAACCCGGCCGACGCCAACAGCGGCTACTTCCTGCAGGTGGGCGCCTACAAGACCGAGGCCGACGCCGAGCAGCAGCGCGCGCGCCTGGGCTTCCAGGGCTTCGAATCGAAGGTCTCCAAGCGCGATGTCAGCGGCGTCACGTACTATCGCGTGCGCGTCGGCCCGTTCAACAAGTTCGACGACATGAACTCCGCGCGCCAGCGGCTGTCCGATGCCGGTGTCGACACTGCGGTGATCCGCTTCACGAAACAGTAAGCCGGCCGGCCCGATCCGGTCCCATGCAACCGTTCGAAATCCCAACATGAAAAAACTGTTCAGCACGCTGTTCCTGTCCCTGAGCCTGGCGGCCGGCATCGTGGCGCAGTCCGCCTCGGCCGCGCCGGCGGCCGGCAAGGACTACGAGGTGATGAAGTCGCCGCAGCCGGTGTCGGCGCCGGCCGGCAAGGACGAGGTGATCGAGTTCTTCTGGTACGGCTGCCCTCACTGCTATGAGTTCGAGCCGACGCTCGAGGCCTGGGTCAAGAAGCAGGGCGACAACATCGTATTCAAGCGCGTGCCGGTCGCCTTCCGCGACGACTTCCTCCCGCACTCGGCGATGTACTACACGCTCAACGCGCTCGGCGTGGCCGAGAAGGACACGCCAGCCGTGTTCAACACGATCCACAAGCAGAAGAACTACCTGCTCACGCCGCAGGTGCAGGCCGACTTCCTGGCCACGCAGGGCATCGACAAGAAGAAGTACCTCGATACCTACAACTCGTTCTCGGTGCAGGGCCAGGTCAAGCAGTCGGGCGAACTGGCCAAGACCTACGACATCCAGGGCGTGCCGACCGTGGTGATCCAGGGCAAGTACAAGTCCGGTCCGTCCTACACGGGCAGCGTCGAGGGCACGGCCCCGGTGCTCGACTGGATCGTCCAGCAGGTCAAGGACAAGAAGCTGTAATCCCCACGCCCGAGGCGTCGGCATGACCGCTCCCCTGAAGGTCTTCATCACCGGCGCCTCGAGCGGCCTGGGCCTCGCGCTCGCCGAGGCCTACGCCCGCCAGGGCGCCACGCTCGGCCTGGTGGCCCGCTGCGGCGACAGCCTCGCCGAATTCGCGCGGCGCCATCCCGCTCTCCCCATCTCGATCCATCCCGCCGACGTGCGCGACGCCGCCGCCCTGCAGGCTGCGGCCGACGCCTTCGTGGCCGCGCACGGCTGGCCCGACGTGGTGATCGCCAATGCCGGCATCAGCTGCGGGGCGATCACCGGCGAGGGCGACCTGGCGGCCTTCCGCGAGATCATGGACGTCAACTACTACGGCATGGTGGCCAGCTTCGAGCCCTTCGCGGCGGCCATGAAGGCCGCGCGGCGCGGCACCCTGGTCGGCGTGGCGAGCGTGGCCGGCGTGCGCGGCCTGCCCGGCTCGGGCGCCTACAGCGCCTCCAAGTCGGCGGCCATCAAGTACCTGGAGGCGCTGCGCGTCGAACTGCGGCCCTCGCGGGTCGGCGTGGTCACCATCGCGCCCGGCTACATCCGCACGCCGATGACCGAGCACAACCCCTATCCGATGCCCTTCCTGATGGACGCGGAACGCTTCGCCGAGCGCGCGCTGCGCGCCATCGCGGCGCAGGACGCGTTCCGCGTGATCCCCTGGCAGATGGGCCTGGTCGCGAAGATCCTTCATATCGCGCCGCGCTGGCTCTACGACCGCCTGTTCGAGAAGGCACCGCGCAAGCCGCGCGCCCCCGGCCCCGAGGCCGAAGGCTGAGGGCAGCCTCACGGCTCGCGCCCGGCGTCGCCACGATGCCGGCGCCACGCCGATCCGGTCGCCCTCGCGACGCCCACCTCCGCCCCGGCAGGCACCGCGCCGCCATGGCCGACGCCTTTCTGATACGCGCTCACGCCCGGCCCGCTTTGACGGTATGCTAGTCGACCGATGCCCGGGAGATGCATGGCCCTCGCCGCCCGGCACGCCGATAACAGACACTGCCACGTGGGAGATCTCATGCGTTTCACGACGTTCGCCGCCGCCGCGCTCATTGCGGCCCCGCTCGCCGCCGCCCCGCTCCTCGCTTTTGCCAAGCCGCTCACGGTCTGTACCGAAGCGAGCCCGGACGGCTTCGACGTGGTGCAGTACAACTCGCTCGTCACCACCAATGCCTCGGCCGACGTGATCTTCAACACGCTGGTGGCGTACGACGAGGCGAGCAAGAAGGTGGTGCCCTCGCTGGCCGACAAGTGGGACGTCAGCGCCGACGGCCGCACCGTGACCTTCCACCTGCGCCCGAACGTGGCCTTCCAGACCACCGAGGACTTCAAGCCCACGCGCGCGCTGAACGCCGACGACGTGGTGTTCACCTTCAGCCGCATGCTCGACAACGACAATCCCTGGCACAAGGTGGCCGGCGCGAGCGGCTTCCCGCACGCGCAGTCGATGGGCCTGGTGAAGCTGGTGAAATCGGTGTCGAAGGTGGACGAGCAGACCGTGAAGTTCGAGCTCAACGAGCCGAACGCGACCTTCGTGCCGATCCTGACGATGGGCTTCGCCTCGATCTACTCGGCCGAGTACGCCGACCAGCTGCTCAAGGCGGGCCGCCAGCAGGACCTCAACGCCAAGCCGGTCGGCACCGGCCCCTTCGTGTTGAAGAGCTATACCAAGGACGCGCTGATCCGCTACGAGGTGAACCCGAGCTACTGGGGCAGCAAGCCGAAGATCGACCGCCTGATCTACGCGATCACGCCCGACGCCTCGGTGCGCGCGCAGAAGGTCAAGGCCGGCGAATGCCAGATCGCGCTGTCGCCCAAGCCGCAGGACGTGGCCGCCGCCAAGGCCGACAAGGCGCTGAAGGTGGTCGAGACGCCGGCCTTCATGACCGCCTTCGTCGCGCTCAACACCGAGCACAAGCCGCTGGACAACCCGAAGGTGCGCGAAGCGCTGAACCTCGCCTTCGACCGCGCGACCTACCTGAAGGTGGTGTTCGACAATACCGCGACGCCGGCCGTGAACCCGTATCCGCCCAACACCTGGAGCTACGCGAAGTCGATCTCCGCCTTCCCCTACGATCCGGCCAAGGCCAAGCAGCTGCTGGCCCAGGCGGGGTTCCCGAACGGCTTCTCAACCACCATCTGGGTGCGCCCCACGGGCAGCGTGCTGAACCCCAACCCGAAGGCCGGCGCGGAGCTGCTGCAGGCCGATTTCGCCAAGATCGGCGTGAAGGCCGAGGTCAAGGTGATCGAGTGGGGCGAGCTGATCAAGCAGGCCAAGCTCGGCCAGCATGACATGCTGTTCATGGGCTGGGCCGGCGACAACGGCGATCCGGACAACTACCTGTCGCCGCTGTACAGCTGCAATGCCGTGAAGTCGGGCATCAACTTCGCGCGCTACTGCGATCCGCAGCTCGACAAGCTGATCGCCGACGGCAAGGAAACGCCCGACCAGGCCAAGCGCGGCAAGGCCTATGAAGCCGCGCAGAAGATCATCCACGACCAGGCGCTGTGGATTCCGCTCGGCTACCCGACCGCCTCGGCGATCACGCGGCCGAACGTGAGCGATTATCGCGTCAGCCCGTTCGGGCGCCAGCACTTCGATACCGTTTCGGTGCAGTAAGTCTTCCTTCCGCCGTCGCGGGCGAGCCACGGATTGCTGTTCGTCGCTTGCCCGCTGTTTCTCGATCGGCACCGCCGCGCGCCGGTCCTCCCCCGCAAGATGGATGCTCGCGCAACGGGTCGCGAGCCGAGCCGCGAACCTGGCGGCGGCGAGCACTGGAAAGCACGATTCGTCGAGGCTTCGGGCGCGCTGCCGATCACTTCGCAAGACGAAGCATGGCTCGCGGCGCTCACGTCCAGGCAGGCGATGCGTTGAAGCGATGCGGGCACCGGGCCCCGTGCTTCAGCCCCGCGCCGGCCGGAAGCGGAACACGCCCGCGGCATCCACCTCGCGCCGCAGCTCGCCCGCGTGCCAGAGCAGGTGCAGATGCGCGATCGCCTCGCCGAGCGCGAAGGTCAGCTGATGCACGTCCAGTTCGCGGCGGCGGAACATGATCGGCACCACGTCGGCGGCGCTGGCCGGCCGCTCGGCGCAGAGCTGGCGCACCTCGTCGAGCCGCGCCGCATGATGCTCGCGCAGCTGCCCGATGCGCGTGCGCACCCTGCGGAACGGCTTGCCGTGCGAGGGCAGCACCAGCGTGTCGGCGGCCATCGGCTCGTAGCGGCCGAGCGAGTCGAGATAGAGCTGGAGCGGGTTCGCCTCCGGCTCGAGGTCGAACACCGAGACATTGGTCGAGATGCGCGGCAGCACCATGTCGCCCGAGATCAGCAGCGCCTCGTCGGCGCAATGCAGTGCGCAATGTTCGGGAGAATGGCCGAAGCCCGTCACCACCTGCCAGCGGCGCGCGCCGATCGCGACCGTGTCGCCCTCGCGCAGGCGCCGGTAGCGCGCCGGCACGGCGGGCACCAGGTCCGAGTAGTAGCTGTTGCGATTGCGCAGCTTGTCGAGCTTGGCCTGGTCGGCCAGGCCGTGGCGCGCGAAGTGCTCGGCCGCCGCGCCGCCGCCCGCGTTCGAGCCGTTGCCGGCCGCCATCACCTGGCCGAACATGAACTCGCCGAGCGTCATCCACAGCCGCACCTGCCAGCTCCGGCGCTCGCCGCCCTCGCAGATCCAGTTCGCGAGCCCGAAGTGGTCGGGATGGCAATGCGTGACCAGCACGCGCAGCACCGGCAGGCCCTCCAGGTGCGTGTCGAACACGTGCTCCCAGTGGCGGCGGATCTCGTCCGACGAAATCCCGCAATCGATCACGGTCCAACCCGCCTGGCCGTCGATCTCGTCGCGCAGCAGCCACAGGTTGATGTGGTCTAGCGAGAACGGCAGCGGCATGCGCAGCCAGCGCACGCCCGGCGCGACCTCCAGGAATTCGCCCGCAGCGGGCAGCGTGTCGGCGAACGGGTAATCGAGTTGGTGTTCCAATGCGTTCATGGCGTCTCGTCGGTTCTTCATGGGCCGCCTGGCGCGGCGTGGGGGCCTTGCGATTCTAGCGCGTGCGCCGCAACATCGTCGGCAGGCCGCGCCGGGCGCGATCGCGCCCCATCGCGCCCCATCGCGCCGCAGCCACGGTTCGGCGGCATGATGCACCGCACCACGGGACGGCACATGAAAAAGTTCGCGCCACGTTCGCCCCCGAATCGCGCCGCTTGCCGGCAGATGCCCGATTCGTCGCCCTATGTCGCCGAACGTCGCCGATCCGGCCCCGCGCGAGGCGCGCCGACGGGTTCGCGCGGACGCGGTTTCGGCGCGGCGCGCTGCGGCGGTAAAATAGCGCCTCGCCCCCGCCACGAGCCCGGACGGACCATGCACCACTTTCCCAAACTGCTGTCGTCGCAAATCGGCTTCGATCTCGCCCAGACGATGCTGGAGCATTTCGATCGCCATTACCGGACCTTCCGGGACGCGGCCATCGAGGCGAAGGCGCGGTTCGAGGCGGCCGACTGGCACGGCCTGCAGCGGCTCGGGCGCGAGCGCATCACCTCCTACGACGATCGCGTGCGCGAATGCGTGATCTGCCTGGAAGACGAATACGATGCGGCCGGCCTCGACGACGAGCTCTGGCAGCAGGTCAAGCTCCATTACATCGGGCTCCTGACTTCGCACCTGCAGCCCGAATGCGCGGAGACCTTCTTCAATTCGGTGTGCTGCAAGATCCTGCATCGCTCGTACTTCCACAACGACTTCATCTTCGTGCGCCCGGCGATCTCGACCGAGTACCTGGAGAACGCCGCGCCGGCCGCCAAGCCCACCTACCGCGCCTACTACCCGGCGCGCGACGGCCTGCCGGCCACGCTCGAGCGGATCGTCACGAACTTCCAGCTGGGCGTGCCCTTCGAGGATCTCTCGCGCGACACGGCCTGCCTGCTGCAGGCGATCGACGACGAGTTCGGCGCCTTCGACGAGGCCTTCAACTTCCAGATCCACGTGCTGTCCTCGCTGTTCTTCCGCAACAAGGGCGCCTGGATCGTCGGGCGCATCGTCAACGGCGAGCGCACCCTGCCGTTCGCGGTGCCGCTGCGCCATACCGGCTGCGGCACGCTCGCGCTCGACACGGTGCTGCTGCGCCGCGAGCAGTTGCAGGTGATCTTCGGCTTCTCGCATTCCTACTTCCTGGTGGACATGGACGCGCCCTCGGCCTATGTCGAGTTCCTCGGCATGCTGATGCCGGGCAAGCCGAAGGCCGAGATCTACACACCTCGCTGGGCCTGCAGAAGCAGAGCAAGAACCTGTTCTACCGCGACCTGCTGCACCATCTCTCGTATTCGAGCGACCGCTTCGTGATCGCGCCCGGCATCAAGGGCATGGTGATGCTGGTGTTCACCCTGCCCTCGTTCCCCTATGTGTTCAAGGCGATCAAGGACCGCTTCCCGCCGCCCAAGGAAACCACGCGCGAACGCATCATGGAGAAGTACCAGCTGGTCAAGCGCCACGACCGGCTCGGCCGCATGGCCGACACGCTCGAATACTCGAGCGTCGCGCTGCCGCTGGCGCGGCTCGACGAGCCGCTGCTGCGCGAGCTGGAAAAGGAGGCGCCCTCGCTGCTCGAATACGAGGGCGACAGCGTGGTGATCCGGCATCTGTACATCGAGCGCCGCATGACGCCGCTGAACCTGTACCTGCAGCACGGCAGCGATGCCGAGATCGCGCACGGCGTGAAGGAATACGGCAATGCGATCAAAGAGCTGATCCAGGCCAACATCTTTCCCGGCGACATGCTCTACAAGAATTTCGGCGTGACGCGCCACGGCCGGGTGGTGTTCTACGACTACGACGAGATCGAGTACCTGACCGACTGCCAGGTGCGCCGCGTGCCGCCGCGCAACGAGGAGGACGAGCTCTCGGACGAGCCCTGGTACCCGGTCGGCCCGCGAGACATCTTCCCGGAAACCTACGGGCCCTTCCTGCTTGGCGATCCGTGCGTGCGCGAGGCCTTCCTCGCGCAGCACCCGGATTTCTTCGAGCCCGCGCTCTGGCAGGACAGCCAGGCCCGCGTGCTGCGCGGCGAGCTGCCCGATTTTTTCCCGTATGACCCGTCCCTGCGCTTTCGCGCGCGCTACCCGGAACGCTACGCGCGGCCCGCCGAGGCGCAGCGCGCCGCCTGAACGCGAGCACCGGACCGAATCCCCTTTCACCCATCCAAGCAATCAATCGAACGCAACAGACCCAACGGACCCCGCGATGAATACCAACGATCACCCGCTCGCCCACCTGTTCGAGAACAACGATGCCTGGGTCAAGCGCAAGCTCGAAGACGACCCGCAATTCTTCGAACGCCTGAAGGACCAGCAGGCGCCCGAATATCTGTGGATCGGCTGCTCCGATTCGCGCGTGCCCGCCAACCAGATCATCGGCCTGCCGCCGGGCGAGGTGTTCGTCCACCGCAACATCGCCAACGTGGTGGTGCACACCGATCTCAACTGCCTGTCGGTGCTGCAGTTCGCGGTCGACATCCTGAAGGTCAAGCACATCATGGTGGTCGGCCACTACGGCTGCTCGGGCGTGAACGCCGCGCTCACCAACCGCCGCGTCGGGCTGGCCGACAACTGGCTGCATCACGTGCAGGACGTGCGCGACAAGCACGCCGGCCTGCTCGACCAGTGGCCGGTGGGCAAGGCGCGCTACCGCCGCCTGATCGAGCTGAATGCGATCGAGCAGGTGGTCAACGTGTGCCGCACCACCATCGTCAACGACGCCTGGACGCGCGGCCAGCCGCTCACCGTGCATGGCCTGGTCTACGGCGTGCACGACGGCCGCATGCGCAACCTCGGCATGGCCGTGTCGGCGGCCGACGAGCTGGCCGGCGTCCACCAGCGCTGCGTCGAGGCGCTCTCGGCGGGAAGCGCGAGCTCGAGCGACGACAACGACATGGTCGCGGCAGACGCGGCGCAGCTGGCCGACGTCGCGGAACAGGTCGCGAAAACACTCAAGGAGACGAAACATGACCAATGCTGAACATGACCCGGTAGTGATCGCCGCAGCGGTCCGCACGGCGATCGCGGGCTTCCAGGGCGCCTTCGCCAGTCAGGGCGCGCCGCAGCTCGGCAGTGCCGCGATCGCCGCCGCGCTGGAGCGCTCGGGCCTGGCCGCCGAGCAGGTCGACGAGGTGGTGATGGGCTGCGTGCTGCCGGCCGGCCAGGGACAGGCGCCGGCGCGCCAGGCCGCGCTGGGCGCGCAGTTGCCGCAGGCCACCGGCTGCACCACCGTCAACAAGATGTGCGGCTCCGGCATGCGCGCGGCGATGTTCGCGCACGACATGCTGCTGGCCGGCTCCGCCCGGGTGATCGTGGCGGGCGGCATGGAGAGCATGACCAATGCCCCCTACCTGCTGCCCAAGGCGCGCGGCGGGATGCGCATGGGCCACGGCCAGGTGCTCTCGACCACCTGCTCCTCGACGGCCTGGAGGACGCCTACGAGAAGGGCCGCCTGATGGGCAGCTTCGCCGACGAGTGCGCGGCCGAATACGGCTTCACGCGCGAGGCGCAGGATGCCTATGCGATCGAGTCGCTGGCACGCGCCAGGCGCGCCAACGAGGACGGTTCGTTCGGCTGGGAGATCGCCGCGCTGACGATCGCCGGCAAGAAGGGCGAGACCGTGGTGGCGTGCGACGAGCAGCCGTTCACGGCCAATCCCGACAAGATCCCCACGCTCAAGCCCGCGTTCGGCCCGAACGGCACGGTGACGGCGGCCAATGCCTCGTCGATCTCCGACGGCGCCGCCGCGCTGGTGATGATGCGCGGCCTCCACCGCCGAGCGTCTGGGCGCCGTGCCGCTGGCACGCGTGGTCGGCCACAGCACCTTCGTGCGGGCCCCGGCGCGCTTCGCCACGGCGCCGGTGGGCGCCCTGCAACGCCTGTTCGAGCGCACCGGCTGGCACCCCGCTGACATCGACCTGTTCGAGATCAACGGGGCCTTCGCAGTGGTGGTATCGGGCGTCTACGGCCCGCGCACCCAGAGCGTGGAGACCGTCGACGCGGCCGACTTCGACGCCGTGATGCACACCAACGTGCTCGGCCCGATGCAGCTGCTGCCGATCCTGCTGCCCCTGGTCGAGGACGCGCGGGGCGTGCTGGCCTGCGTGTCGAGCCGGATGGGGCAGCACCGGGCGGCATCAGCGGCACCACCGGCTGGCTGTACCGCGCCAGCAAGGCCGCCCTCAACAACGTGGTGCGGGTGGCCGCGCTGCAGACGCGCGAGGCCGCCTGCCTGTCGCTGCACCCGGGCTGGGTGCGTACCGGCATGGGCGGCGACGACGCCGCGCTCGACGCCGAGACCAGCGTGACCGGCATGCGCCGCGTGCTGGCCAAGGCAGCCGCCGACCGCGCCGGCGCCAACGGCCGCTTCTTCCAGTACGACGGCGCCGAGCTCGAATGATGAGCAGCATGAACGAACGTTCCGCCAACGCGTCCCGCCCCATTTCATCCACAGCCGCCGGCCGACCGGCACTGTGCCCCTGCGGCGGTGCGCAACCGGGCCGGCGGCCCGAGCGCGCCCCGGCCTACACGGCCTGCTGCGGCCCCCTGATCGATGCCGGCACGCCGGCACCGAACGCCTGGCAACTGATGCGTTCGCGCTACACCGCCTACGTGCTCGGCGAGACCGCCTACCTGCGCGCCACATGGGATCCGGCCACCTGCCCGGCCGATCTCGACGCGGGCGAGGGCCCGCGCTGGCTCGGCCTCGACATCAAGCGCTTCGCCTAGCAGGACGCCGCTCACGCGCTGGCGGAGTTCGTGGCGCCCTACAAGGACGGCTCGCGCGCGCACCGGCTGCACGAGACCAGCCGCTTCTCGCGCGATGAGCACGGAATCTGGCGCTATCGACGGCAATGTAAGCGAACGTTGAGCCCACGCCACCCCGGCGGAGGAAGGGTTATTCCCGCATTGCACAAGCCGAATTTGTCGGGCTAGGATGGACCCGGTTTCAAACGAAATGGGGCGCGGGTATCGACATGGTGTTGCGCAAGGTGTTAGCAGCTTGGATGGCGGCGTCTCTGCTGTCGGCCGCCCAGGCCGGCACCTTGTCCGCTGCCGCGACCTCCTCCGACGCGATCGCGTCGCCCGCCGCGACTTCCGCCACGGCCTCGCTGGCCGGCGCCGAACGGTTCGACTACAACGAACCGGGGCTACCGCAGATCACGGCCGACATGAACGAGCAGATCATCCGGATCCCCGCCGATCGCGACGGCTCCGTGATGCTCGAGGCCACCGTCTTCAACCACGGCAAGAACCCCGGCGACCTGCACGACCAGCCGCGCAGCCGGCCGGTGGCCTTCGCGCGCGAGTTCGTGCGCCGTGGTGGCGCCGAACCGCAAGGGTTTCGCGGGCTCGGGCGGCACCTACGTGCAGGAAGGCTGCGACGTCGAACGCAACGGCATGGCGCAGGCGCGCGACGTGTCCGCCACGGTCGACTACATGGCCAAACAGCCCTACGTGGACGCCAACCGCATCGTGGTGGCCGGCACCTCGCACGGCGGGCTGGTCTCGCTGGCCTACGGCACGGTCGCGGCCAAGGGCGTGAAGGGCATCATCAACTTCTCCGGCGGCCTGCGTCAGGATCTTTGCGACGGTTGGCAGAAGAACCTGGTCGGCGCCTTCGACACCTACGGCGAAAAGACTCAGGTGCCCTCGCTGTGGATGTACGGCGACAGCGATTCGGTCTGGTCGCCGGCGCTGGTCGAGCGGCTGCGCGAGGCCTATGTCTCGCACGGCGCGAGCACGCTGTTCGTCGACTACGGCAGCTACAAGGACGACGCGCACCGGCTGATCGTCGACCGCGACGGCGTGCCGATCTGGTGGCCCTCGGGTCAATGCCTTCCTCAGCGAGCTGCACATGCCGACCACGGTGCGCTATGCTGTGGCCTGCCCGCACATGTCCTCGGCCTCGGGTTATGCCTCGATCGACGCGGTGCCCTACCTCGACGCCGCCGGCCGCGAAGGCTACCGTCACTTCCTGAACCAGCATCCGAACCGCGCCTTCGCGGTGTCGGCCGAAGGCGGCGACGACCCGATGGCGCTCGCGCTCGAGAACTGCCGCCAGCAGGGCACCGGCGCCTGCCGGCTCTATGCCGTCGACAACCACGTGGTCTGGCATGCCAACGAAGCCACAGCCACGGCCGAGGCGGTCGCGCCGGCCGACGGCGCCACCCACGCGCTGGCCAGCCGCTGATCATCGGCGCTTCGTCGCCGCGCCTTCCTGTCCATCGCGCACACGGCGAGACCCACCGGGCCTCGCCGTCTTGCCATCTACGTCACCGCTCCCGCCTAGTCCCACCCCGCGCCGACCTCGTGCCGTCACGTCCCTTGTCGATACTTCGTAAGCGCTCAGCGAACCCGCTCTTACGGCGCAGAAGCCAGCGAGGTACACCTGGTATTTTCAGCGCACTGAGGAG
>JAYFRU010000029.1:0-13888 GCA_040946965.1 Burkholderia sp.
TCAAGGTCCACAGTTCGTCGTTGATGATCGGCTGGCCCATCTCCTCGATCTCGGTTGTTCCGATGCCCAAGGTTAACCGCTCGCCGCGAAAGTTAACAGCCCCGCAGGGCCTTTTTGAAACCGTCTCTTAGCATGCCGGTTCTCCGATCGACTGGCACAGGGCTCGGACCCGCGAAAAATCCTGGTTCAGGCGATGACGCGTCACCCAGCGGTAACGTCGGATTCCGGGTATGGCGCGCCTAAAGATGACGCGGTGATCCGCGTCGAAAACGCCGATGACGCGCCATTCGTAGTTCAAGGTCGGATTCTCCGACACCGCGTCGGCCTCGAGCCGCGCATTGAGTTGGGCGGCCCATTGCACGCGCGAGCGGAACAGAACGTAGGGACTGGCGTACCGCCCCCAGCCGCCATGTCCTTCGCATGAGGCGAGCGTCGCGACGAGATCGACGCGATTCATGGCGGCAACCAGTTCGCGAATAGCGGGATCAGTCAGACCGAGTCGCTCGGCGTCCGTGTAGGCGCGTCCCATGCCTCTCGGGACGCCCTCTATCAGTTCGAGATTGCGTCGGTGCGGTCGAGCGCGTCGGATGCAGTAGCGCCATTTCAGTGCGGATGTCATCGCCCCTCCCCATCGCCGTACACCTCTTCCCGCCGCTCGAGCCGCAGGTGGTTTTGCAGCTCGAACGGATCGATCCTGCCCGCGAGCACGTGCTCGATGGCGCGGTCAATCAGCGCACGATCGCTGCAGGGCCGGCGACGGTGCCGCTGCATCGCGTCCTCGAGCGGCAGATCCCGGATGTCCGCCATCAATGCCCTGCTGGTCAGGATCACCTCGATGACGGACAACCGTCCGGCCAGGCCCTTGCCGTGGCACGCTGGGCAGCCGGGCCCCTTGAGCGCCACGTGCTCGAGCGGCCCCCACGTAGCGAGATCGTCGCGCAGGTATGACGGCAGCGCGTCGGCGCCAGCGCCCGCGAGGGAGATCCGACAGCGCTCGCACAACCGCGGAAACAGGCGGGTGCCGAAGATGCCGGTGACCAGGCGATGATTGCAGGTGATGCGCGGCGCGAGCTGCTCGAAATCAAAGCCATGCATGCGCTCGAAGATTTCGTAGGGCTCATCGGTATGCATGGTGGCCAGCGTGAGCCGGCCGCTGCGCACGGCGTTCATGGCCGCGTGCGTCGTATGCGCGTCGCTGATCTCGCCAACCTGCACGAGATCCAAGTCCATCCGCAACGTCTGTTTCTGCAGCTCAGCGAACGGATGGATACGCGGGCGAGACGGCGAGCGTGACGACCCATGGCAGCGGTTTCTCGGGTGGGTCCTCTAGCGAGATCTGGTGGCGGGACGGCGCCATCTCCGCGAGATAGGTCATCGCATGATGCAGCAGCGTGGGTCTTGCCCGCGCCGGTTGGGCCGGTTGAGAACACCAGCCCTTTACCAGCGAGGATGCGCACGGCGAGTGCGAGCTGCGTCTCATCGAAACCCACGAGCGCATCGGTGGCGATCTCGAATCGCGAGCGCGCGGTGCCGCCGGCGTCGTGCCGATCGGCTTGCCCGACCGACCGACGCGAGCCCCCCTTGCGCTCGGATGGACGCAGCGGTTCGCGAAGGCCCAGCAGCTTGGCCGCCGCCGCTGGATCGATGCCCGAGCGCCGCTGGCCCTCGCTATCGCGGTGGGGCGTTTGCAGGCGCAGTTTCATGAACTCGCCGCCGAACGTGATCGGGTCGGCGGGCCCACGAAACACACGGATGTTGTCGATCTCCGTGTCGGGGATGACGCGGCCGTCGATCTGCGCGCCCTGGAACTCCCACGATCGGTACTCCGAGGGCTTGTTGTGCGCCAGGCTCATCGTGGCCCGCAAGATCTCCTGGCCATCGTGCTGGGTCTTGGTCCACGCCGCAGCGTCGTGCAGATGGCCGTCGATGCGGACCTGAGTCAGCAGCGCATCGCGCGTTAGCTGCCAGTGGACATCGGTCGCGCCCACGGTAAAGACAAGCTGCAGGAAGTGAATGATCTCGCGTACGCGCGGTATCAGCGCGGCGTCCGGCGTGGTGTGAGGCCGACGTTGCTCGAGCAGATCGGCCAGATCGACGCGCACGATGTCGTGCGCCACGCCGTGGTGATTCAGCGTGTCGATCCAGCTGAGGAAGCCGGAGTCGAATTCGTGGCTTTGGGCGACGCGAATCGCCCAGCGATTGCCGTTCTCCACCAGGGTGACGTAGGGCTGCAACGAGACGGGCAACGTCGGCAGGGCGGCCGACACCGGTGTGTCAGCACGCACGTGACGATCGGCACGCGCACCGAAAGGGAGCCGGGGAGGATGGCCGCGCAGGGGATGGTTCATGATGTGGGCCCCTGCGGTTGCGCGCCGGTCGCCACGCCGCTGTAGGCGGTCGCGCCGGTCTGGGTATAGAGCATGCCTGCCACTGACCACGGCGCCGATGCGCCCTGGCTGCCGGCGTTGTGCCAGGCGATCGAGGCGAGGCGCAATCCCGGCACAGCATCGAAGCCCTTAGCGGACGCGTGCCAGGGCGATGCCACCATCGTCCAGCTCGCCTGCTGCGCCTGCCAAGTCGGCGCCGGCGGGGCCTTGGATGACGAGTGCGACGTGGCGGATGCCGGCAAGACGGCAATGGCAGGCGGTGCGTCCTGCAGGTTCAAGCCCCACCCTTCCCGTTGCGCGAGGGTCCAGATTGCACGGTGCGCGGCCTCGCCGGCCGTGATCGGCGCGCTCGAAACCGGCAGCGATACAGGGAGCGTGATGATTTCGGTCGAATGCGTGGCATCGACCAGCGTGCCGGGCGCCTGACTCGCGACGCCGCCGGCGCTGGTCCAGGCGAGCGTGAGCTCGACGGCCGCCGCCGCCGGGCGGCAGGTCCAGTCGGTCACCACCCAGCCGTTGCGGGCGAGGCTCGTCAAGCTCCAAGCACGTTGGCAACCGGCCACGACCTTCGAGGGGGCCGGCGCCTGCGTCCACGGCGGCACGACCACGGGGGGCGGGGGCGGGTGGTTCGGCCACCAGGTGGCGGGCCACCACAGCACGGCGAGATAGACGGCGCCACTGGCGGCGATGCCATACATGATCCGCGTGTAGGGCGTGAGACTGACGCTCAGGTCGCGCAGCTGCGGGGCGGCGTCCACCATGGCGGCCCATTTGCCGAGCTCGGCGCGCGTGCCCGCGACGTGTTCCCAGGCCTCGGCTGGCAGGAGCGCATCACGCTGCGCGAGCAGCGCGTCACGCGGGCCCACGCGGTCGGTGCCGGGCACGATCTGCTGGTGGCCACGCACGCCGATGAGCCAGAACCGGTTGTCACCGAGATCGAACAGCCCCAGCCACGGCCGCTTGACCTGCTGGGCGATCGCGAGCGCCAGCGGTTGCGGCGCGTCAGGTCCGACAAACGGTAGCCGGGATCGGAGCTTCATGCCGCGATCGAGGCTACCGAACCCGGCCTGCCAGTCCATGTCGCGCTCGTCGACCACGCCATAGCGACCGCGCTGCTTCGCGATCGCGCGCAGCTCCGCGTCCCGGGGCGCGGACTCGCGGGTCTGCCACGACAGGCCGATGGCGTAGCGCGCGTCGCTGCCCGGCAGCGTGAGGATCTCGATCATCGCGCCCCCGCCAAGGTCGTGATGGTGCGCCGTTGACGACCGCGCTCGAGCAGGACGCCGAGCGGGTCGATGTGCGTGACCTTCCAGCCCGAGGGCAGGACGTTGCCGACCCGGACGTCGTAGGCCGAGCCTTCGCTGTCGGTCAAGGTCGCCACCCACGTGCCGTTGAACGCGCCGGCGCCGGCGAGCGTGAGATCGGCGGCCGGCGCGTCAGCGTGTTTCGACGTGACGGATGCGAAGGATGTCGTGCCGGCCGGCAGCGGGGTGGTCGCGGTCGGCACCGGAGCGGCAATACCGGATCCGCTGGGCAGCGCGCCAGGCGACGTATCCTTGACCTGGTTGGCCTCGCGGATCACCCGCTCGAGATCGGCCGCTTCTTTCTGGGCGCGCAGCAACGGCAGCCGGGCTTGGATCGCGTCGAGCTGGGTGGTGATGCTTGAGGTGGCCGGAGCATCTGCCTGCGGAGTCGATCCCGCCGATGCCGACGCCGCCAACGCTGGGCTGATGCGTGCCGCCGGCAACACCGTGCTCGCAACTACCGGCGCGGACGCGCTGGTCAAGGGGAGCGCCGGCACGGGTTGACCCGATGCACGCGCGGTTGGAATGGCCAGGCCGACGAGCGACAACACAAGTAGTAGCGAGTAAGCTACACTGTGGCGATGATCGAATTGCGCAAGACCGCCGAATTCGTGCGCTGGCTCGACGCGCTCGCGGATCTGCGTGCGCGCGCCCGAGTTCAGGTTCGCATCGAGCGCCTCGCGGCGGGACTTGCGGGCGATGCGAAGGCTGTCGGTGAGGGGGTGTCGGAGCTTCGGATCGACTACGGGCCCGGCTACCGGGTGTACTACACGCAGCGGCGAGGTGTCTGCGTCCTGCTGCTGTGCGGTGGCGACAAGCGAACGCAGGCGAGGGATATTGCCCGGGCCCGCGAGCTGGCGCGGGTATGGAAGGAGTGAAGAATGTCGACGAAAACCACGCGTTATGACGTTGCCGAGCATCTTCGTAGCGATGAGGAGATGCGGCTCTACCTCGAGGCGGCATTCGAGGACGCCGAGGGCGATGCGGCATTCATCGCGAAGGCCGTGGGCGACGTGGCTCGTGCGCGTGGCATGGCACAGATCGCGCGCGAGGCCGGTGTGTCCCGAGAGAATCTTTATCGCGCCCTGTCGGGCGAACGTAGCCCCGATCTGTCCACCCTGATGAAGGTCTTGCACGCGCTCGGGTTGCGCCTGCAACCGATCCCGGCCTGAAGAGCACGCACCGCCCCGTGCGGTGAAAATCTGCTGCGCCCACACCGTGAGCGTCATGAAATCACGGTCGAGCCACTTGCGGCTAAACGTCCGAGCAGCACAGCACATGGTATAGCGCAGTTCGTCCTGATCATTGAAACGGGCTTCGACCGTCCAGTAATACGCGAGCTGCGGGTCGGCGTCGAACGGGTCGTCACGGATTCGCCGCGCGAGCGCGGCGGCGTAGTCCGGCCGTGTGTCGAACATCACGAAGGCGGGCTGGCGTACGGTGAACCACGGCCACCGATGCCCTTCGCAGCTCGAGTGGGTGGAGACCACGCCAGGCACGTTCAGCGCCGCGACGAGTCCACGCACTCGACTATCGATGCGACCGAGATCACGAGCGTGCGCATACGGGCGCGGCATGCCCTCGATGAGGCGTTCTGCCTGTTCTGCCTGAGTTCGCGATCGAGATAGCAATGAGACAATTCGCATGTCGCTCCTCCTCACAGCACGCGCGCCGTGACGGCGACCGCGTACAGGGTGCGGGACTGGGTGCCATCGACCCCGCCCCCGAGCAACGGCATGAAGGGCGAGCCCACGCCGTTGTTCTGCATGCTCGTCTCTTTCTCGCTGAGCCCAACGAGCAGCAAGGTTTCGCCGGGTTTGAGGTTGCCGCCGCCCTGCATGTCGAAGTTGCTCCAGTTGGGCATCGTCAGACAACCTTGGGTGCCCGTATTGGGCTGACAGCCGGCCGGCAGCGTCACCATGCTGATCAGTCGCGTGACGGTTGCCGTGACATCCAACCGGATCGAACCGTAAGCGAGGTAGGGCAGGACTTGCGCCGTGAAGCCGAGTGGCAAGAAAGCGCCCTGCGCCGACGAACTCGATCCAACGTTGGCCGCCAGGCTACTCTGCACGCTCGGCAGATAGGGGAGCATCGCGGCGCGCGTGACGGCGACCTTCTTGCCGTTCGGCGCGATGCCCGGCAGGGATTGATCGCCGACGACCTTGCCGAGTGTCGAGAGCAACTTGACGGTGCCTTGGGAGCCCGCGAAGGGACCGGTGAGGATGTTGGCGCCGAACGCCAGGCCGCTCACGTCGCCAGTCACGGCCGGGGCCGCGGCGCCGGCGATCGATGCCGAGGTATGACCCGTCGCGCTCTTATACGCCAGGCTCAGGTTTGCGCCGTAGTTCTCCTCGCGCGAGAGCTGGACCGTGTACAGATGCACATCGAACGAAATGTTCTTGCCGAAGGTGGCATTCAGGCTCTTCATGAACGCTTCCACCGCGTCACATTGCGGTGGCGTGCCCGTTACGACCAGCATGCCCAGATTCTTGTCGGCCACGACCTTGCCGCCGTTCGCGATGGCGTTGGCGGTCTGCTCGATCTGCTTGAACGGTTCAATGTCGGCGTGCAGCGAGGAGGTCTGTCCGTTGCCGCCGCCGGAGGTAGCGCTTGTGGATGACGTCGCGTTGCCGGCGCCCATGCCTCCCGAACTCGATCCCGCCCCGTTGCTGCCGCTGCTCGCGCTCGTGCTGAGGCTACTGTCCAGGTGTGCGGCGTCGTCGATGCTCGGTAGCTGAAAGTATCGCGTCTCGGTCTTGAAGAACGTGATTACGCCATTTTGATATTTATCCCACACCCCGAAGCGCGCATCTTCCTGCTTGAGCAGGCCGCCAAGCGTGCCGGTGTAGTGCTGCCAGCGTCCGGTTGCCGGGTTCGTCGCGGCGGCGAATGTCGAGGCACCGCTCGCGGCGGGCAAGACCGCATTCAGGTCCGGCAGGGTCGGCACGCCGCTCGGCAGCGGCGGCTGGACCGCCTGATAGGACGAACGGGCGGGCGTCGAGGCGAGGGTTGCCGTGCCGTTCGACCGGGCCTCGTTGACCGAGGGATCGATGGTGACCTGCACACCGGTTGTCATGCGGAGCCAGCGCGCGAGGTCCTGTAGCGAGCCACCGTGATAGGCGTAGTCGACGGGCTTGTCGTAGATCGCGGGCTGCGGCTTGCTGGCGACGGTTTCCTCGCCCATCAGCCATGCGCCAGTGTGCCATTCGACGATGGGACGCTGGTTCTGGTCCAGCGCGGCGGCACGGTTCGCGTCAGCGAGCGCGACGTCCTGATCGTGCTGAATCTGACGCAATGCGCAGCCGGACAGCGCAAATAGTGCGAGTAGGGTCACGCCGCCGACGGTCAGGCATTTGAGGGATAAGCGGTTCATCAGTTAGTCCCCTTGTGATGGACGATAAAGACGTGGTTGGCCTCGTAGCCATCGCCGCGCACGTCCGCGCCGTTGTCGGCGAGCGAGGCGACGACCCGATTGACCGCCGTCTGGAAGTCGGTGCCGTAATCCTCGGCACCGGGCACGATCCAGCCAGGCTCGATGTTCCAGAGCAACGTCCACCCGGCACGCTTGGCCCAGTCGCGCAGCTGCTCGTCGATCGGCAGGCCAACCTCGAGACGGTACGTTGGATACGGCTCGACGATGCGGGGGACCGGCGGAACCATCGCTGCCGTCGGCGTACCGACGTCGCGCATCGGTGTCGCCGGAGCAGCGGTGGCAGCGGGCGCGGCTGCCGACGAAACGGTCCTGGACGGCGCTGCCGCACTCGGCGTGATCGCCGGGCCCGCTGCGGATTGCCGCAGTGTGGCGGGAAGCGAAGCGGATGGCGGTGACGGCGCGGTCAGTACCTTGGGCGCAACGAGCGTGGGCGCGGCCGGCCCGCCGACGGCTTGCCAACCGTCCTCGACGAAGGCGCTGCCGGCCTCCGGCTGGAAATGATCGAGGCTCGCCGCCGGTGGCGCGGCGTGCGCGGCGACCATGCAGAGGCATGTCAAACCTGCTGCCGTGGCGTGCCACCCGCGCATCGGTGATGCGGATCGCGTCGGGTGAGAAAAGATCGTGGGCATCATGGTGTCGCTCGGGAAATCGTGGACGTTGCGTCGGTCACGTCAGTCACGTAATGCAGATAAATCGGATAGATGCGACGCAGGTAGCGCAGCTGCCTGTCGGGCGAGGCGGCGTTATAGGCGCCGACCGCCTGCCACGTGGCGCCATACCGGACAATCGCCTGCTTCAGGATCCACACGCCCACATAGCTGTTCACGCACGGATCCAGCAGGCGGTGGGCGTCAATGCCATAGCGCCCGAGCTCGGGCAGCCAGCGGCTGTTGATCTGCATCAGACCGATATCGGTCGTGCCGTCCCGGTTGCGGTTCATCGCGGCGGCGTTCATCCCCGACTCATGCCGCGCGATCGCCCACACAAGCGCCGGATCGACGCCTTGATAGCGCGCGGCATCGGTCAGGCAACAGGCCTGGCACGACGCGGTCGCGCTTTCCACGCCTTTCGCCTGCGGGTGGCAGGCGACGATGACGCAGACGAGCGCACCCGCGCGCAGAAGGGTGGCGGTGCGGATCATGAGCGCCGCTCCTTCACGTAGAACCGCGTGACGGGCGTGCGGGTCACCTCGAACGTCGCGCCGTCGAGCGTGATCACGACGCGTGATGGCGTGCCGCGATAGCGATAGGCCTCGCCGTGCCGGCGGCCTCGCACGGCGCGTCCGCGCTCGTCGACGACGCGCAGCTGACGCGGCACGCGATTGAACGCGAAATAAGTGAAGCCGCGCGCGTCGAACACGGATTTGAGGCCCATGCCCGGGTCGTATCGGTAGACGACGCCGTCCACGCGCGCGACATCGAAGGTGAATTCGGGCGTACGGATGCGGAACCGGCTGACGGGTTTCACGACCAGCGTGTGCTGATCGGCATGCCAGACCGGATCGAGCGGATAGCCGCGTTCGTCGGTGATCAGCAGGGCGGGGTCGGGCCGATTCGCGAACTGGAGCGTCGTGCCGTCCACCGAGGTCTGAATCGCGACGATCCCGAACGCGCTGTCGAGCGTTGTGCGCGGAATCAAGGGCACTCCCTGAGCCCCTGGGCTGCCTGCTGACAATGTGGATGCCGGACCTGTTGTCGGCGCTGAAGAGGTGGCGATGGGCGCGGCAATCGATGTGGCAGTCGATGCGGCAATCGGTGTGGCCGTCACGTCGGCATCCGGTACCGAAGCGGTCGTCACACCCGAGGCATTCGCCGCGCTCGTGCCCGCTACCGGGTTCGCGGTGTCGATCACATAGCGCGGCCGTCTCGCGGGGCCCGTGTAGTTCACCGTCGCGTTCGCCGATCCGTCGGTGATCGTGAGGCGATTGGCGATGGACGGCACGCTCACCACTTGCCCTTGCCGGTCGATCGACTGTGGCAGCTGGCCCGATGGCACGTCGAGCAGCACGCGCGCGGTCGGCGCGAGCGGCCGCTTGAACTGCAGGTAAGTGGTCGTGCCGTCGTCGAAAACCTGATAGGGGCGCACCGCCACGTCGCCGGTCGCGCTGTACTGGAAATCGTAGCGCCCCAACTGGGCGCCGGGCGTGGTTGCGCAGCCGGCCAGCGCCGAAAGGGTCACGAGCAGCGCGACTGAAACGCGCCAAGCGAGGGACGATCGACCGCTGACCAGACGTGCGCGCACCATGCGCACGACACTCAAGAAACCGGAGATCATGACGAGACGGTTCATGGTTGATCCTCGTCGAAGGCCGGTGCGCTCATCGTGATGGCCGGCGGCAGGATCAGGTCGCGCGAGAGGGTGACCGTGAAGGGCGTGCCGAACGGCACGGTGATCGTCGCGCGCGTGTTGATGAACTGCTGATTGAAATTCTGCGTCGTGCTGCTGAGAATCTGACCAGCCGTGGAGGTGGTGGAGCCGCCGTAGAGCGAGGTGCCCGAGCCGCCGCCGTTATCGATTCGGGTGGCCTTGGCGATGCCGGCCACCGCGAACTGCAGCGCGAGCGAGCGGAACAGGTGGTAGTTGACGTTGCCGGAGAGTCCCCCTTGTCCCAGTCGATCGCTGAGCTCGGCGCCGCCCAGATCGACCGATGCGCCGTTCGGGAAGATCATTCGGGTGAAGCCGCCCTGCAGGCGGTTCTGCCCCGGAATCACGTCGGAGTTGTACGGGCCGATCACGCGGGTGCCCATCGGGATGACCTTGCGGGACGAATCGATGGTGTCGTAGACGTCCTCGGTCACGTGCGCCTCGAGCGTGCCGGGGATGTCGGAGACGATCTCGCGATCGACCGCGAGCGGAATCGCGGTGCCCTGGTGGACCGTATTGGGCGACTGGGCGGGCTGAGGCACGGCGGGCGCGGGAATGTGGCTGGTTGCGACCGCGTCGCTCCACGCGGTCATGCCGTTGGTGGGTGCGGATCCGCCGCCGGATTTGAGCGAGGCGAGCAGCGCCATGGCCTGATCGCGCGCGGAGCCGGTGCGCTGCGCGCCTTGGGCGGCGAGATCGGCGGGCGAGGGCAGGCCGGCGGGCGTGGCCGCCGATCCGTTGGCGCCGGCGCTGGTGTTGCTGTTGGCGTTGCTGCTGCCATTGCTGGTTACGGGCTGAGCGTCGGTGGACACCCGCCAGGCCTTGATGTCGTCGCGCGCTTCCTCGGCCACGACCTGGGCGTTGTCGCGATCCTGCTGGTACTGGTCCAGCTGCTGATGCGTCAGCACACCCGTGGCGCTGGGCACCGTCGTGCCGGAGGCGCCACCGGCGCCGTTCATCGACTTGAGCAGCGCGTCGTACTTCTGCTTGGCTTCGTCCGCTTCCTTCTTGAGCCGCGCCTGATCGGCCTGGTCCTGCGCGGCCTTGTCCACGTCGGCGGGGCTGCCGACGGCGGCTTTCGCGAGCGCGGCGCGTTGCGCCTGCTTCTGCTTTTCCTCGGTCTGTTTGGGCGTGGGCGAGCCGGTGTAGACGGCGGCGACGAGCGCGACACCGAGCAGGATCAGCGCGAGGATGATCCAGAGCAGCAGGCGCCGGGTCGGACGCCCCTTGGCGGTTTCGTCGAGCGGGGAGATCGGCGTACTCACGGTGGCTTACCGGGTCTGGACGCCGGCGCCCGGCGTCGGGAAGGCGTGATTGACGATCTCGACCTGCGCCTTGCCGAGCACGAGCGTCGCCTTGGGAAAGAGCCGCTGCACGACGAGCGCGCGAGCGCCGCTGGTTTCCGTCGAGATGGTCCAGATGGGTTTGTCGGGCTTGCCGTCGGCGCCGGTGACGATCACGGCGGGCAGCGTCTGCAGCGTCGCCGGAAAGACGATCTTGGTCAGATGGCCGTCGTCGTACACGGCGTCGGGCCGGATCGATGCGTCGCCCGAGATCGTGTAGTCGGCGTGGACGGTGTTCAGCGCGTCGGTCGCGCGCGGGGTGGGCGGCGTAAGCGCCGTCAGGGCTTGCCGCCGGCTGCTGTCCGGCGCGCTCCAGGCCGGCGCGTCGCTGGACGCCGACCACGTCACGCGCTGATCCCAGGTGCCGCCCTTGTTCGCGGGCAGGAAGGTGATGTGGTAGGCGCGCTTGTCGGTGAGGATCAGCCCCACGTTCTCGGCCTTCTCGGCCACGGGCTTGATCAGCGCGTGGCGTTGGTCGTAGGTGACGATGAAGCGCCAGAATTTGGTGCGCTTGTCGGACAGGTCAAGCTCCATGATGCGTTCGTTATCCGGCACCTGGAAGTCGGTGAACATGTCCACGTGGGGCTGGACGACATAGACCTGGTTGGCGTCGTAGGGGTAGTCGCGCAGGTGCGGATCGTCGAACGGCTGATCGCCGCGGTCGGCGGCGTTGGCGGGAGCGCACGTGCCGCACGCGAGCAGCGCCATGGCCAGCATGGCCAGGCAAGCGAGGCGCGGGGAGAGCCGAAGAACCGAGATAGGCGTCATTGAAGGGTCTCCATGCCACGCGCATCGCTAAACGTGAAGTCGCTCACGGTCAGGCCGATCATGCTGCGCTTGACCTCGTCATAGGTCTTGGGCGTCGAGGTGATGAAGTGGATCGTCATCGACTTGTAGGTGGGCGGCTTCGGCACACCGTTTTCGCGTTCAGTGAGCGCGAGGCGCACGATCGCGATGCCGTCGGCGATGAAGTCGGTGGAGAGCACGGTCGCATCGCGCCGCAGGTTGGGGTTCTCCTCCATGCGGCCGAACATGCGCTCCTGCTTGATGAAGTTGCGCATTTCCTGAACGGCGCTGCCGGCCGTGAGGGTCGTGGGGCGATCGAGGTTGGCGCGGGTGCGCGCCGGGTCGATGATCCAGAGCTCGGTGACCCAGTCCTCGATGGCCGCGCGGGTCTGCAGCTGACTGGGCGTAAACGCCTCGGCGACGATGTTGGCGGGCTGCACCTCGCCGGGCAGGGTGGGGCTGGCGGTGAGGAAATACGGGACGATCTTCTGAAGTGGCAGCATGATGCGGATCGACAGGGCCTGGATCAGGATGATGACGATCGCGACGGCCAGGCCGGCGACGAGCCAGCGGTTGGTGACCGAGACGCCGTCGGCGAGCGCGTAGTACTTGGCGCGCAGCGAGCGACGCGCGGCGGGGGTGGCGCCGACGGGCGTGAGGGTGTCGGGCGCGGACGATGCATCGTCGGACACTGGGGGCGGGGCGCGCCGATCGTGCCGATCCCGCCGAATCGAAAAGCTGCTCATGCTTGGCATTCCCATGAGTTGCGGCTACACTGGTGACAAGACTTCGTGTCATGCCGCCGTGCGAGTTGGTAACGCAATGCGCGGTGCAGAGGCGAGGTCGTGACACCCTGTTCTGGTGTCGCCTCAATGAGATATTTGTGTGCGTACCCCGTCCGTCCCGCAAGGGGAGGGCGAAGGAATTCCACCCTTAGCGGATTCCGGGTACCGGGAGCCTGATGGCCGAGCTCCGTTAGCTGGACGCGACTCGGAACCGAATAGTGAAACCTGTCAGGAATTCTCATCATGGATACGACCGTCAATTTCTTCGTTACGCTGTTCTTTGTGCTGCTGCTCGTCAAAGGCCTTGATAAGCTCGGGCTACTGTCGCTGTTCTCTGAATCAGGGGATCAAGTCCGGAGAAGGCGTGAAGCAGAGATGGAATTTCTCCGCAGACGCGCAGACGAAATCGTCCGGAACAATAACCAACGGCGTCACTAAAAGTATTTGCCCAACCCCGGAATTTTCGGACTGGCCGAGACTCCTGAATTCCCGCTGACCAATCCGGTGGCGATAGAGGGCACCTGCCAGATCAACGCGATCAGCAGTCCACACAGCACCAAAATCACGACTGCCGCACCGATGCTGTAGCCGATGGCGGTTTGACCGGTTTGATTGAGTTTGATCGTCGCCGAATTGAGCGAATCGATGCAGCCGCCCAGCAGCTTTAGCGCAATGGGGGTGATGGCGCGATACATCGCGGCGCCCAGAATGTATTTGAACCAGCCGTCGAACAAAAACGACGTGACTCTCAGCAATTGCCATGGCAGGAAAATCGGTCCGAGCGCGATGCCGATGAACAGCACGAAGATCCCTGACACATACACGCAGATGTAGGCGAGCATTGCCAAGGCCAGCAGGAATTTGCTGGCGATCCCGATAACGACGTTCACCATCATTGCCACGCCCATCACCAGCGTCGCCGCGGTTGCCTTCAGATTCGCCCAGACTTTTTCTGCGACGTTGGCATTCGGATCGCTATTCGCGGACACCGCGCCGTTTGTCTTGAGCACGGCTTCATCGAGCGACTTCAGCACCGTGTTGAATTGCGCGACGCCTTGGGTAAAGGTGTACGGGCCATCGTTGCCGGTCACCTTCTGGACGATGAAGTCGGGGATCGTGATCGCCATGCCTTGCACGCCGATCGACATGTTATAGGTGACCAGGAAATAGCTGATCAGGCCGATCTGAATCGTGGTGCGGATCAGGTACGCACCCATTTCCTCGAAGCTGATCGCATCGAAGAGGTAGTCGAGCCACATGAACAGCAGCTTGAGCGCGGCGACGCCACCGAAGATTTCAATGCCGGTGGAGCGCAGGCTTCCGGCAATCATGAGGCCCTGCGTGATCAGACCGTTGATGGCGGTCTCGATCAGGTTGTTCATCGTTTCATCCATGGTGCAGGCTTCCGAAAGGAGGGTCTTCTGGAAATCGTGTGGGTAAAAAACGGCGTTTTTCATAGCGGAGGCAGCATGCAGGTGAGAATCTT
>JAYFRU010000030.1:0-13796 GCA_040946965.1 Burkholderia sp.
TACCCATCTTGCATTCCTCCTTGCCTGAGTTTTACACACCCTCAGCAAGGGATACATTTTTGGCGGGCAACTTCAGGCGCGTGGCTATACCAACCTCACGACCATGCGCACCGTGCTGTTTCTGATCGCTGGCAAGCTCGACTTTTCGGAGATCAACCCGCATGCCTCGTAACCCACTCATTTTTCAAGAGAGCCCGAAAGAAAGTCACCCTGGTCGCCGCCATGCGCAAGCTGTTGACCATCATCAACGCCATCGCCAAACACCGCGTCGACTGGAATCCCGACTTTCATATCGCTTGACTCTCAAGACGGTTGCTTATTGGACCGGCCTGCCATCGATCGAACCACGGGCGACGAAAACCTGCCTCGACGGAATCATCGCGCTCACCTCCAAGTGTGTGCGCCCAGCCGGGCGCACAAAAAAACGCCCGTATCGCGAGATACGGGCGTTACCAGGTACTTTGCTGCTGCCATGCTGCCAGGCAGTGCTCATGGCATTCGTCGTGACTGCCGGCCTCGCGCGCAGTTCCCGATCTTCTCGATATTTACCAAGGCGTCTAGCGCTGCGGCAGCGTGCCGGACGAGCGCGGCGGCGGAGCGCTGTGGATTCGGGCATTGCTGGCGATATCGCCGCGCAGGTCGCCGCGCGGCACGACAGCCGGCCGTGCGGGCGATGGCGCCGACGGCGGTGGATGCGCATGACCGGCATGCCCCGCCTGGCCAGGCGGCGTCCTCGCTGGCTGGTCGGCCGGTGCACGCGGGGCGAGTGCCAGGGCGAGCACCATGCTCGCGGTGACGAGCAGCAAGTGACTTGGCATGGTTCGGGCTCCCTTCAGGCCATCATTGCAGCCTGTTTTACCTGACCTTACGGTAGGGGTGGGAGCGCCTGCACGCTGTAAGCAATGGTAAAGAGATGTTTCGCACGCGCCGCCATCCGACGATGGCGGGCGGCGAATCGGCCGCTCGGGCGGCGTGATCCGCCTGGGGGTGCCGTGCGGATCAGGCCATCTTCACGGGGGCGCGCCAGGATTCCGGGTTGGTCCAGAATGCGCCGCGCAGACGCTCTCGGCTCGGCGGTACCGGCGGCTTCACGGCGCTGGCGCCGATCCTGCCGCGCAGGGAAATCTGCCGACCGCTGGTGCCGAGGCGTTTCACGACTTCTGCCAGGGTGCCATCGGTCTGCCACTCGTCGAAGCGCCGACGACAAGTCGGCGGCGACGGGTAGCGCCCGGGCAGCTTCGACCAACCCTCGCCCGTCGACAGTACCCAAAGAACGGCGTTCACGACCGAACGTGCTTCCACGCGGGGACGGCCACGACGCTCACTGCGTGTGGGTTCCGCGCAGAAAAGTCCTTCGACCAGCACCCATTCGTTATCCTTCAAATCGTCGAACAGCATCATGTCCTCACCTCAGCGAAGCTAACTCCGGTGCGCTGCCCTGCGCCGCGGACTCTTCAAGCACCCGATCCACGTCGGGTGCCGGGTGGGGGTGCCGTATTCCTTCGTCAGCCGAATGTATCGCCGTGCATCCGAAGGCTTCCGCGGCCCTGCACACGACTTTAGGCACGAAGCGTGCCATGTCGGCGACAATCCCCGTGAAAGCCGCATCGCACCGGGCCGACGGCCAAGTCAGCTAGGGGCGTATAAGACGCCAAAATGACCCCGCAGCAAATCGGGACAATCACCAATCTTGTGCAATCGAGCCCGCGCGGCGTGCGCTGCGGGTCGTGCTGCACCGTACCGACTCATCCCGAGCCGTTGGTCGGCGAAGGCCCTACAATCGCGCATCGAAGCGTGAGATTGATGAGGGCATTCAATGAATATCACCCTGCGCCAACTTAGGGTGTTTATCGAAGTCTCCCGGCTGCGCAGCTTCAGCCGGGCCGGCGACGAGATCGGGCTCACGCAGTCCGCCGTCAGCCGCTGCGTGCGCGAGCTCGAAGGCGAGATCGGCCTCAAGCTGATCGATCGCACCACGCGCGACGTGCAGCTGACCGATGCGGGGTCGAATCTGATCTCCAGAGTCTCGCGGCTGCTGGTCGATCTCGACGATGCCCTGCGCGAGATCGGCGAGCAGCGGCGCGGCCGGGTGGTGGTGGCGGCCAGCCCGACCATTGCCTGCCGCTTGATGCCGCGCGTGGTGGCGGCCGCCGAGCGGCAGTTTCCGTTCGTCACGCTCGGGCTGCGCGACGACGTGCAGAGCGACGTGCTGCGCAAGGTGAAGTCGGGCGAGGTCGATTTCGGCATCGTGATCGGGCCGCTGGCGGTGGTCGACCTGGTCTGCGAGCCGCTCATGACCGACTCGTTCTGCCTGGTCGCGCGCGCCGATCATCGACTCGCGGCGGCCGAGAGCGTGCCCTGGAGCGCGCTGGACGGCGAACGGCTGGTGCTGCTCGACTACGCCTCGGGCAGCCGGCCGCTGATCGACGCGGCGCTGAGCCTGCATCGTGTCGGTGCCTCGGTGGTGCAGGAACTGGGCCACTCGGCGACGGTTTTCGGCCTGATCGAGGCGGGGGTCGGCGTGAGCGTGCTGCCATGGCTGTCCCTGCCCTTGCCGGCGGGTTCCTCGTTGGTGGCGCGGCCCTTGTAGCCACGCACCGAGCGCACCGTCGAACTGGTGAGGCGGCGCGACCGCTCGCTGTCGCCGGCCGCCGAGGCGATCTGGGGGCTGGTGCGCGAGATGCCGGCGCGGGCCGAGGACCTGGCCTGAAAGCGAGCGCGACGGCGTCCGGTGCCGGAATCGGGCGTGGCCCGCTACACTGGCGATGATCATTATGGGAGAGTCGGGCTTGGACGCTTTCGTCAACACCTCGGGACCTGCACCGGATCTGCGCATGGCGGTCGAATCGCTGCGGCCGTCGCTGATCCGTGAAGTCGCCAATGCCGGATTCGGCCTCGACGGCGTGCTGCCGTTCTGGTTCGGCGAGTCGGACCGGGTCACGCCGGCCTTCATCCGCGATGCGGTTGGCGCGGCGCTCGCCCGCAGCGGTACCTTCTACACCCACAATCTCGGCGCGGCGCCGCTGCGCGAGGCGCTGGCCGACTACGTCTCGTTCCGCCACGGGCCGACGCGCGCCGCACAGGTCGCCGTCACCAGCGCCAGCGTCAGCGTGCTGATGCTGGCCGCGCAGTTGCTGGTCGGAGCCGGCGACCGCGTGGTCGCGATTACGCCGCTGTGGCCGAACCTGGTCGAGATCCCCAAGATCCTGGGCGCGCGGGTCGAATGCGTGTCGCTTGCGTTCGGCGAGGCGGGCTGGCGGCTCGATCTCGAGCGCCTGCTGGCGGCGCTGACGCCGGATACGCGCATGCTGTTCGTCAATTCGCCCAACAATCCTACCGGCTGGACCCTGTCGGCGGCCGAGCAGGCGGCGATCCTCGCGCATTGCCGGCGGCGCACCCTCGTTCCTCGATCTGGCCACGCGCGACGAGCGCGTGATCGTGGTCAATTCCTTCTCGAAGGCCTGGGCGATGACGGGCTGGCGGCTCGGCTGGCTGGTGGTGCCCGAGCGCACCATGGACGCGCTGGCCAACCTGGTCGAATACAACACCTCGTGCGCGCCGGGCTTCGTGCAGGCCGCTGGCGTGGCGGCGGTGCGCGGGGGCGAGCCGTTCGTCGCCGACTTCGTCGCGTCGCTGCGCACCGCCCGCGATCACCTGGTGGCCGCGCTCAATGCCTTGCCCGGCGTGCACGTCGAGGCACCGGACGGCGCCATGTACCTCTGTTCCTGCGCCTGCCGGGCGCGGCCGACAGCCTGGCGTTCTGCAAGCGGCTGGTGCGCGAGGCGGGGCTCGGGCTGGCGCCGGGGCGCGCGTTCGGGGACGAGGGCGAGGGCTTCGTGCGCTGGTGCTACGCCTGCGACGTGGCTCGGCTCGATGCCGGCGTCGAGCGCCTGCGGCGTTTCCTGCAGGGCGCCGGCGGCTGAAGGGGCGGCAGGAACCCCGGTCGAAAATACATGGCCCGAAAAAGCGTTGCCTCGATCGAATGGCCGGCTTTACGGGGCGCAGGAATTTGCGTAAGATGGTCTCCAGTCACGCGATTCCATCATGGATTCGTGCTGTTCCGTCCGGTCAGGGTCAGGCAACATGCTGGTTACGCCACCCCCGGTTCGTGCTCCCATCAATATGACCGATCAGAATCGGGCGAGCGCGTCTTCTGTTCCTTATCGTCTGTTTCGTATATTGATCCGGTTCGTTTGACCAGAGGGTCTGGCCTAGCTGCATGAATACCCAAGAGGCGAAGATCGTCCTCGAGACTGCCTTGATCTGCGCGCAGGAACCGCTCAAATTGGGCGATCTGAGGCAGCTCTTTGCCGACACCGTGTCGGCAGACACAGTCCGAACGTTGCTCGAAGAATTGAAGGAAGCGTGGTCCGGCCGCGGCGTCGAGCTTGTTGCGCTGGCGACCGGCTGGCGCTTTCAGAGCAAGCCGGCGATGCGTGTCTACCTGGACCGCCTGCATCCGGAAAAGCCGCCGAAGTATTCGCGCGCGGTGCTTGAGACGCTGGCGATCATTGCCTATCGCCAGCCGGTCACGCGCGGCGATATCGAGGAGATTCGCGGCGTCACGGTGAATACGCAGATCGTGAAGCAGCTCGAGGATCGCGGCTGGATCGAGGTAATCGGCCATCGTGACGTGCCGGGCCGTCCGGCGCTCTATGCGACGACGAAACAGTTTCTCGACGATCTCGGGCTGAAGGCGCTCGACGATCTGCCGGCGCTCGAAGAGCCCGCCGCGCATCTCGAGGCGAGCCTGCTGGCGCAGGCATCGATGGAATGCAACGAGGTCGAAGCCGGCGAGGCCGGGCTCGTCGCGATCGATTCGGCTGCGTCGGGCGAGCCGCTCCAGGCGAGTTCCGAAGGCGAGGCCGAGGGCGACGAGACGCTCGAGCCTGCGGTTCAGGTAGCGACGGACTTGGTGGATTCGGCTGAATCGACGGAGTCCCCGAAGCAAGCCGGGTCGGCCGACGAACCCGCCATCGAGCCGCAGGACGCGCAGCCCTTCGAGGCGGCAGCCGGGCAGGCGGAGTCGGAGCCCGCACGGCCGTTCGCGGCCGAGCATGAAGCAGGACAAGGCCCTGTGACCGGTGCCGAGATCGACGACGAGTCGGCTCACCATCACGAGGCGCAAGCCAGCCGCAACCCGGCGGATGCAGCACCACACGATATCGACGCGGCCCCGGCCTACCGGCACGGCGACGCAACCGGTTCAGCGGAAGACACCGGCTCGGGCGATGCCTCGCCCGACGAGCCCGCGCAACGCCGCGCTTGATTGCGGCCATATAGAGATTGCCGCGTCCCCGACGGGCGCGAGTCCTGACATTTCGAGGTTGTTTTGACTGATACCCACGACACTGATTCGTCCGAATCCGCGCACGCTTCGCGCGCCGAGGACGCTCCCGAGCAGTCCGGCCAGGACGCGGGCGGCGAAGACCGTCCGCGCCGCGGCCTGCGGCGCGGCCCGCGCAGCCTGATCGCGCGTCGTCGCGCGGCGGCGAAATCGAAGAATACGGATCCGGCGGCCGAGGGCGCGGAAGCCGCGCCGGTAGAGGCTGCCGAGGAAGGCGCGCCGGCCGCGGCCCCCGCGCCGCGCGCCGCGAAGGCGCCGCGCAAGACGGCCGCCAAGCGCGAAGGCGCGGCAGCGCAACCGCGACAGGGCAAGCGCGGCGCGGCGGCGGCCTCCGCCGCACCGGCCACGGATGGCCCTGTCGCTGGCGGCGACACCGTCCCGGACGACATCTTCTCCTACGTGACCTCGCCGGCCTTCGACGCGGATAACTCCAGCGGCGGCAACGGCGTGCGAGCCCCGATGCTGCGCCGCAGCCGTCAAGCGCTCAAGCGCGTGCTCGCGCCGGAAGACGACGCGCCGAAGCTGCACAAGGTGCTCGCCGAGGCCGGCATGGGCTCGCGCCGCGAGATGGAGGAACTGATCGTCGCCGGCCGCGTGTCGGTGAACGGCGAGCCGGCCCACATCGGCCAGCGCATCCTGCCGACCGACCAGGTCCGGATCAACGGCAAGCCGGTCAGGCGCAAGCTGGCGAATAAGCCGCCGCGCGTGCTGCTCTATCACAAGCCGACTGGCGAAATCGTCAGCCATGCCGATCCGGAAGGCCGCGCCTCGGTGTTCGATCGCCTGCCGCCGATGAAGACGGCGAAATGGCTCGCAGTCGGCCGGCTCGACTTCAATACTGAAGGTCTGCTGATGCTGACCACCTCGGGCGATCTGGCGAACCGCTTCATGCATCCGCGCTACAGCGTCGAGCGCGAATACGCGGTGCGCGTGGTCGGGGAACTCAACGAGGCCTCGCGCCAGAAGCTGCTGCATGGCGTCGAACTCGAGGACGGCACGGCGAACTTCCTGCGGATTCGCGACGGCGGCGGCGAAGGGACCAACCACTGGTATCACGTGGCGCTGGCCGAGGGCCGCAACCGCGAAGTGCGCCGCATGTTCGAGGCGGTCGGCCTGATGGTGAGCCGGCTGATCCGGACGCGTCACGGCTCGATTCCGCTGCCGCGCGGCCTGAAGCGCGGCCGCTGGGAAGAGTTCGACGAGACGCAGGTCCGCAAGCTGATGGCGACCGTCGGCCTGAAGGTCGCCGCCGACGAGAAGGGCAAGCGCGGCGCGGCCGACCAGGCCGAGCGCCGCCAGCCCGATCCGATGCAGACCTCGATGGGCTTCCTCAATCGCGAGCCGGTGCTGACCACTCACGGCCAGCTCGACCAGCCGCGTCGCGGCGGCCGTCGCGGTGCCCAGGGCGGCGGTTTCGGTGCTGGCTTCGGTGGCGGTAATGGTGGCGCGGCGGGCGGTGGCTTCGGCGGCAACGCCAACGGCAACCGTCGCGGTGGCGGCGATGTCGACGGCAATCGCATGTCATACGGCGCGAACAACGGCAACAAGCGCGGCGGCGGCAAGAGTCAGAGCCCGCGCGGCAATGCCAACGGCAATCGCGCGGACGGCGGCGGCAGTGCCGGCAGCAACGCGCGCGGCGGCCAGCGCCCGCAGCAGCGCAACCGCGCTCGCGGCCGCTGAACGTCGGTCGCGGTACCGATCGATCGGAAAACGAGGGGAAACCGGTCTTTCAGGCCGGTTTCATGGGCGATACTTTGCGTTTGGGTTAAAAAAAGCTATAATCGTAAAGTCGCTGGGCGTACGGGTTTAATGTGCTGCCTAGGTGCGACCACCAGAGTAAGAAGATGGGCGTTTCGCCCATTTTTTTTTGCTGAAACGGTTGGGCATCTCGGATAGCGCTTCATGCGCCGGCAAGGCGCGCGTCTGCGGGTGAATCGCGAACGGCGGGCGCGAACACCTGAGAGGACACTGTGCAACTGACGGAACTGATAGAAACCACGGTCACCGGGCTCGGTTACGAGCTGGTCGATCTCGAGCGCACCGGGCGCGGCATGCTCTGCGTCTACATCGATCAGCCGGCGGGCATCTCGATCGACGATTGCGAAAAGGTCACGCGTCAGCTCCAGCACGTATTGACGGTCGAAAACATCGATTACGAACGGCTCGAGGTTTCGTCGCCCGGCCTGGACCGTCCGCTGAAGAAGCTGGCCGACTTCGAACGGTTCGCCGGAAGCGAAATCTCCGTCACCCTGAAAAAGCCGCTGGAAGGCCGCAAGACCTACCGCGGCGTTCTGCATGCGCCGAACGGCGAAACGATCGGTTTGGAATTCGAGAGGAAGAAGGGCGAGGCGGCCATGCTGGATTTCACGTTGGCCGACATCGACAAAGCCCGCCTGATTCCGCAAGTTGACTTTAGGAGCCGCAAACAATGAGTCGTGAAGTGTTGATGCTGGTGGATGCGCTGGCACGCGAAAAAAACGTCGACAAGGATATCGTGCTGGGCGCGCTCGAAGCCGCGCTCGCCTCGGCCTCCAAGAAGCTGTTCGACGAAGGCGCCGAAATCCGTGTCTATATCGATCGTGAAAGCGGCGAGCACGAAACCTTCCGGCGCTGGCTGGTGGTGCCGGACGAAGCCGGCCTCCAGGAGCCGGATCGCGAGATCCTGTTGTTCGAGGCGCGCGAGCAGAAGGCCGAGGTCGAGGTCGGCGACTACATCGAGGAATCGGTGCCGTCGATCGAATTCGGTCGGATCGGTGCGCAGGCCGCCAAGCAGGTGATTCTGCAGAAGGTTCGCGACGCCGAGCGCGAGCAGATCCTGAACGACTACCTCGAGCGCGGCGAGAAGATCATGACCGGCACGGTCAAGCGTCTCGATAAGGGCAACTTCATCGTCGAATCGGGCCGTGTCGAGGCCTTGCTGCGTCGCGACCAGTTGATCCCAAAGGAAAATCTGCGCGTGGGCGACCGCGTGCGCGCCTATATCGCTAAGGTCGATCGCACCGCGCGCGGTCCGCAGATCGAGCTGTCGCGCACCGCGCCTGAATTCCTGATGAAGCTGTTCGAGATGGAAGTGCCGGAAATCGAGCAGGGCCTGCTCGAGATCAAGGCGGCAGCGCGTGATCCCGGAGTTCGTGCGAAGATTGGCGTCGTTGCCTACGACAAGCGGATCGATCCGATCGGCACCTGCGTCGGCATCCGGGGTTCGCGCGTGCAGGCGGTCCGGAACGAGCTCGGTGGCGAAAACATCGACATCGTGCTATGGTCCGACGATCCTGCCCAGTTCGTGATCGGCGCGCTCGCGCCGGCAGCCGTGCAGTCGATCGTCGTCGATGAAGAAAAGCACTCGATGGACGTCGTCGTCGACGAGAGCGAACTGGCTGTCGCGATCGGCCGGAGCGGCCAGAACGTGCGCCTTGCCGGCGAACTGACCGGCTGGCAGATCAACATCATGACGCCGGACGAATCCGCCCTGAAGCAAGGCGAAGAGCGTGACCGTCTGCGCAGCCTGTTCATGGCGCGCCTCGATGTCGACGAGGAAGTGGCTGACATCCTGATCGACGAAGGCTTCACCAGCCTCGAAGAAATCGCCTACGTCCCGCTGAACGAAATGCTCGAGATCGAGGCGTTCGACGAGGAGACCGTGCACGAGCTGCGCAATCGCGCGCGCGATGCCCTGTTGACGATGGCGATCGCCAACGAGGAAAAGGTGGAAAATGCTGCGCTCGACCTGAAGAGCCTCGACGGCATCACGCCGGAGTTGCTCGCGAAACTGGCAGAACACAGCGTGGCGACGCGCGACGATCTCGCCGAACTGGCTGTCGACGAACTGGTCGAGATGACCGGAGTGGAAGAGGAAGCCGCGAAAGCGCTGATCATGAAAGCACGTGAACACTGGTTCCAGTGAGAAATGACCATGGCGCACTGATTATTTGGCGGCCGGAAGGCCGCATGACCCGATGCTAACCGCAAGGAATCGGTCCTTGCACTAAGAGGAATGAATGGCGAGTAACAACGTAGCCCAATTTGCCGCGGAACTGAAAATGCCTGCTGGTGTGTTGCTCGAGCAGCTGCAGGCAGCGGGCGTCCAGAAAGCGAGTGAAGACGATGCGCTGTCGGAAACCGACAAGGCGCGTCTGCTCGATCATTTGCGTAAATCGCACGGCTCGTCCGACGCCGACAAGCGCAAGATCACGCTGACCCGCCGGCACACGTCGGAAATCAAGCAATCCGACGCGACGGGTAAGGCTCGCACCATTCAGGTCGAGGTGCGCAAGAAGCGGACGTTCGTGAAGCGCGACGATGTCGCCGAGAACGGTGCCGATGTCGGCCAGGACCAGGCGGACGATGCAGCGACCGAGGCCGATCTGAAGCGTCGCGAGGAAGAAGCGCGCCACGAGGCCGAGCTGCTCGAGAAGCAGGCGCAGGAGCTGCGCGAGCGCCAGGAGCGCCTCGAGCGCGAGGAAGCCGAGCGTCGGGCTCGTGAGGAAGCGGCCGAAGCCGAGCGTCGCCGCGCCGAGGAAGAGGCGGCCAGCAAGCGCGCAGCGGTGACCCAGGCGCAAGCCCAGGCCCAGCAGCAGGCCGCAGCCGAGCAGGAAGCCGCGCGGGCCCAGGAAACGCCGCAGAACGCGCAGCAGTCGGCCCAGGACGAAGAGCGTGCGGCGGCCGAACGTGCCGCTCAGCGTGAAGCGGCCAAGAAGGCCGAGGACGCTGCCCGCGAGGCGGCCGACAAGGCACGCGCCGAGCAGGAAGAGATTCGCAAGCGTCGCGAGAAGGCCGAGGCCGAGGCGCGCGCGATCCGCGAGATGATGGCCACCCCGCGCCGTGCGCAGGTCAAGGCCGTCGAGCCGCCGAAGCCGGTCGAGCCGCCCAAGGCGGCCGAGGCCAAGGGTACGTTGCACAAGCCGGCCAAGCCGCCGGGCGAGGCAGGCGCGCGTCCGGCCAATGCGGCGGCGAAGAAGCCGGCCACTGCGGCACCGGCGAATGCCAATACCAGCGCACCGGGTGCGGCCGATCGCAACAAGAAGCCGGGCGCCGGCAAGGGCGGCTGGCAGGACGACGCATCGAAGCGTCGCGGCATAAAGACGCGTGGCGATTCCAGTGGCGGCGTCGACCGCAGCTGGCGCGGCGGCCCGAAGGGGCGCGGCCGTCACCAGGATAGCGCCTCGTCGTTCCAGGCGCCGAGCGAGCCGATCGTGCGCGAAGTGCACGTGCCGGAGACGATTTCCGTCGCCGATCTCGCGCACAAGATGGCGGTGAAGGCTTCCGAGGTCATCAAGATCATGATGAAGCTCGGTCAGATGGTCACCATCAACCAGGTGCTGGACCAGGAAACGGCGATGATCATCGTCGAGGAACTGGGCCATCGCGCGGTGGCTGCCAAGCTCGACGATCCGGAAGCGCTGCTGGTCGAGGGCGAGGTCGGTGTCGATGCGGAGCAACTGCCGCGTCCGCCGGTCGTCACCGTGATGGGTCACGTCGACCACGGCAAGACCTCGCTGCTGGACTACATCCGCCGCGCCAAGGTGGCGGCGGGTGAAGCGGGCGGCATTACGCAGCATATCGGCGCTTACCACGTCGAGACGCCGCGCGGCGTCGTCACCTTCCTCGATACGCCGGGTCACGAGGCCTTCACGGCCATGCGTGCACGCGGCGCGAAGGCGACCGACATCGTTGTGCTGGTGGTGGCGGCCGATGACGGCGTGATGCCGCAGACGAAGGAAGCCATCTCGCACGCCAAGGCGGGCGGGGTGCCGATCGTCGTCGCCATCAACAAGATCGACAAACCGGATGCGAATCTGGATCGCGTCAAGCAGGAACTGGTCTCCGAAGGCGTCGTGCCGGAAGAATACGGCGGCGAATCGCCGTTCGTGCCGGTGTCGGCCAAGACCGGTTCGGGTATCGACGATCTGCTCGAGAACGTGCTGCTGCAGGCCGAAGTGCTGGAACTGAAGGCACCGATCGAAGCGCCGGCCAAGGGCATCGTGATCGAAGCGAAGCTCGACAAGGGCAAGGGCCCGGTCGCGACGGTGCTGGTGCAGTCCGGTACGCTGTCGCGCGGCGACGTGGTGCTGGCCGGTACGGCTTACGGTCGTGTGCGTGCGATGCTCGACGAGAACGGCAAGCCGACCAAGACGGCCGGCCCGTCGATCCCGGTGGAAATCCAGGGTCTGTCGGAAGTGCCGGGCGCCGGCGAGGAAGTGATCGTGCTGCCGGACGAGCGCAAGGCGCGCGAAATCGCGCTGTTCCGCCAGGGCAAGTTCCGTGACGTCAAGCTTGCGAAGCAGCAGGCGGCCAAGCTCGAGAGCATGCTCGAACAGATGGGCGAAGGCGAAGTGCAGAACCTGCCGCTCATCATTAAGGCCGACGTGCAGGGTTCGCAGGAAGCACTGGTGCAGTCGCTGCTCAAGCTGTCGACCGACGAAGTGCGGGTACAGATTGTCCACAGCGCGGTGGGTGGTATCAGCGAAAGCGACGTCAACCTGGCCACGGCCTCGAAGGCGGTCATCATCGGCTTCAACACGCGCGCCGATGCTCAAGCTCGCAAGCTGGCCGAGTCGAACGGTATCGACATCCGCTACTACAACATCATCTACGACGCCGTGGATGAGGTGAAGGCAGCGATGTCGGGCATGCTCGCCCCGGAAAAGCGCGAAATCATCACCGGTATGGTCGAAGTGCGTCAGGTCATCAAGGTGCCGAAGGTCGGCCTGGTGGCCGGTTGTATGGTCACCGACGGTGTGGTCAAACGCTCGTCCTCGGTGCGCGTGCTGCGCAACAACGTGGTCATCTTCACGGGCGAGCTCGATTCGCTCAAGCGCTTCAAGGACGACGTGAAGGAAGTGAAGCAAGGCTTCGAGTGCGGTATGTCGATCAAGAACTTCAACGATATCGTCGAAGGCGATCAGTTCGAAGTATTCGAGGTCACGGAAGTCGCTCGGACGCTGTAAGGCCGGCGTGAACGCTGATGGGCGGGGCAGGCGTGGGCCTGTCCCGCCCATTTTCATGGCGACGGCGAAGAATGCGGTCGCCCGTTCGATGAACGGAATGACGGAAATACCATGACGAAGAAACGTACCTCTCCCAATCGCAACGTGCAGATTGCCGACCAGATCCAGCGTGACCTGTCCGAGCTGATCATGCGCGAGGTGAAGGACCCGCGGATCGGCATCGTGACGATCCAGAGCGTCGAGCTGACGCCCGACTATGCGCATGCGAAGGTCTATTTCACGGCGCTCACCGGCGACCCGCTGCAGACCCAGGAAGCACTGAACCACGCCTCCGGCCACTTGCACAACCTGCTGTTCAAGCGCCTGCACATCCATACCGTGCCGACGCTGCATTTCCATTACGACCAGACGATCGAGAAGGCAGTCGAGATGTCGCGCCTGATCGAGCAGGCGAATTCGACGCGCGCCAAGGACGACTGAGCCGCCTCGCCGATCCCGATTTCGCCATGACGACTGCTCCTCAACGCCCGCGCGTGCCGCGCCGGCTGCTCGACGGCGTGCTGCTGCTGGACAAGCCGATCGGCCTGTCCAGCAATGACGCGCTGATCCGCGCGAAACGCCTCTACCTCGCCAAGAAGGCCGGCCACACCGGCACGCTCGATCCGCTCGCCTCGGGCCTGCTGCCGCTCTGTTTCGGCGAGGCGACCAAGTTTTCCCAGGACCTGCTCGAAGCCGACAAGACCTACGAGGCCACCATGCGCCTCGGCATTCGCACCACCACGGGCGACGCCGAGGGCGAGGCGGTCGAGACGCGCGAGGTGCATGCCGATCGCGCGGCGCTCGAGGCGGTGCTGCCGCGTTTCCTCGGCGAGATCGTGCAGGTGCCGCCGATGTACTCGGCGCTCAAGCGCGACGGCAAACCGCTCTACAAATATGCGCGCGCCGGCCAGACTGTCGAGCGCGAAGGGCGCCAGGTGACGATCCATCTGCTCGAATTGCTCGACTGCGCCTTGCCCGACGTGAAGTTTCGCGTGACTTGCAGCAAGGGGACCTATGTGCGCACGCTGGCCGAGGATATCGGCGAGGCGCTGGGTTGCGGTGCGCACCTGGTTGCGCTGCGTCGCATCGGCGTTGGCGCACTGACGCTCGAACATGCCGTCACGCTCGATGCGCTGTCCGATGCCGAGGCGGCCGAGCGCGATCGCTGGCTGCAGCCCGTCGATGCCTTGCTGTCGACCTTCGCGCGCGTGCAACTCACGGCCGAGGAGGCGCAGCGTTTCCGCCACGGCCAGCGCCTGCGGCTCGCGTCGTCGGCCGAGCCGGGCGTCCGGGATGGCGATCGCGTTCGTGTGTACGACGATGCCGAGTGCCTGCTCGGCGTGGCACGCCTGAGCGACGGCGTGCTGGCGCCGGCACGGCTGGTGGTGACCTTGCCCGCGAATTTCGTATCCCTTAGCCGAGGCGACTATGCCGCCCGCTGAGCAGCGTACCAATGTCGTTCG
>JAYFRU010000031.1:0-13686 GCA_040946965.1 Burkholderia sp.
CGGTTGTTCCGATGCCTGAGGTTAACCGCTCGCCGCGAAAGTTAACAGCCCCGCAGGGCCTTTTTGAAACCGTCTCTTAACGACTTCCATCACATAGAACGGCTGGATCGCGCCGACGCGCGAAGCCAGCCGGATCAGCGATCCGGCAGCGGTATTCATGTCGGGCAGCGGGAGAGGGGAAAAGAAAAGCGGGCGCCGAGGCACCCGCCACAGGTCACATCAGGAGCGGCGCGCGGCGGCTTCGTCCGGGCGCAGCTTGACGGCCAGCTTGTCGAGCACGCCATTGACGTACTTGTGGCCGTCCGAGCCGCCGAAGGTCTTGGTCAGCTCGATGGCTTCGTTGATCACCACGCGGTAGGGCGTCTCGATCTGGTGCTTGAGCTCGAAGGTGGCCATCAGCAGCACCGCGCGTTCGACCGGCGAGAGCTGCTCGATCGGGCGATCGAGGTTGGGCGCCAGGATCGCGGCCAGGTCCGCATGCTCGCGGACCACGCCGTACACGATGGTTTCCAGCAGCTCGCGATCCGCCTTGTCGTAACCCTGCGCGCCGCGCAACTGCGCGTCGATCTCGCCGGTGGACGCGTTCGACAGCAGCCACTGATACAGGCCTTGCGTCGCCAGTTCGCGCGATTGTCGGCGTGCGCTCTTCTTCATTCGTTTTCCTCTTCGTCTTCTTCTTCGTCGTCCTCGTCTTCCTCATCGTCGCTCAGTTGGTCGAGCGTCATCGTGAGGTTGGCCATCTCGACGGCCGTGCGGGCCGCGTCGCGACCCTTCTCGGTCATGCGCGCAATGGCCTGCTCGTCGTTCTCGGTGGTCAGCACCGCGTTGGCGATCGGCGTGTTGAAGTCGAGCGCGATGCGCGAGATGCCAGCGCCGCTTTCGTTCGAGACGAGTTCGAAATGGTAGGTCTCGCCGCGGATCACCGCGCCGAGCGCGATCAGTGCGTCGAACTGGTTGCTTTCCGCGAGCTTCTGCAGTGCCAGCGGGATTTCCAGCGCGCCCGGCACGGTGACCAGCAGCACGTCTTCGCCGGTGACGCCCAGGCGTTCGAGTTCCTCGACGCAGGCATCGGCCAGGCCGTTGCAGACGGGCTCGTTGAAGCGCGACTGCACGATGCCGATGCGCAGGCCTTCACCCTCGAGATTCGGTTGGTATTGTCCGATTTCCATGTTCTTTCCGTGGGTTGGATTCAGCGTGATTGAGAACGGCGGGTCAGCAGCTTGCGTCGAAATCAGAGCTCGGACGCCGCGCCGCCAGGCATCGGCACGAAGCCCGTCACCTCGAGACCCCAGCCCGACATGCTGCCGAGCTTGCGCGGGTTCGCGAGGACCTGCATCTTGCCGACGCCGATGGCGCGCAGGATCTGCGCGCCGATGCCGAACGTCTTGAAATCGACCGGACGGCGCTTGAGCGCGGCCGCCTTCTCCTCTTCGTTGAACGCGAGAAACACGTCGACCAGATGTTCCTTGGTATCGCCGCAATTGAGCAGCACCACCGCGCCGAGATCGCGCGCGGCGATTTCCTTCATGGCCGCGTCGAGCGTCCAGGAGTGGGTCGAGGCGCCGGTCTCGAGCAGGTCGAGCACCGACAGCGGCTCGTGCACGCGCACCGGCGTGTCGACCTCGGGCGCGGGCGTGCCGCGCACCAGGGCGATATGCGGCGAGCCGGTCGGCTTGTCGCGGTAGAGCACCGCCTGGAACGCGCCGTGGGCGGTCTGCATGGTGCGCTCGGAGACGCGCTCGACGATCGATTCGGTGCGGCTGCGATAGTGGATCAGGTCGGCGAGGGTGCCGATCTTGATGCCGTGTTCCTTGCTGAACTCGATCAGGTCGGGCAGGCGCGCCATCGAGCCGTCGTCCTTGATCACCTCGCAGATCACGGCGGCGGGCGTGAGCCCGGCCAGGGCCGTCAGGTCGCAGCCGGCCTCGGTGTGGCCGGCGCGCACCAGCACGCCGCCCGGCTGGGCCATGATCGGGAACACGTGGCCCGGCTGCACGATCTGGTCGGCGCGCGTGTCGCGCGCGACGGCCGTGGCGATGGTGTGGGCGCGGTCGGCAGCGGAAATGCCGGTGGTCACGCCCTCGGCCGCCTCGATGCTGACCGTGAACGCCGTGCCGTATTGTGTGCCGTTGCTGTAGGCCATCAGCGGCAGGTTGAGCTGCTTGCAGCGCTCCTGGGTGAGCGTCAGGCAGATCAGGCCGCGACCGTAGCGGGCCATGAAGTTGATCGCTTCCGGCGTGACGAATTCGGCGGCGACGACCAGGTCGCCCTCGTTTTCGCGGTCTTCCTCGTCGACGAGGATCACCATGCGGCCGGCTTTCAGCTCGGCGATGATGTCGGGCGTGGAGGCGAGCGTCATATCAGAAAAAGGGTGTCCGCTGGGTAAAAGCGATATTTTACGTCAGGCCGGCCCGGCTGCCTTGGAAATCGGGCGGCGTGGCATGATCGTCGCTGGCACGGTCCGGCGGGGCATGCTGCGGCCGTGCCTGCCGCGCTGTACCGGCCATTCTCGCCGCCTCTGTCCCGAATCGCCTGCCTGGAGCCGTTCATGTCCGTCCATACCTGGTTGCTGTTTGCCTTCGCCTACCTGCTGACCACGCTCACGCCGGGGCCCAACGTGCTGCTGGTGGTGCGCAACACGGTGTGCTACGGCGCGCGCGGCACGGTGGTCTTGATACTCGGCAACCTGCTGGTACAATTGGTGGTGGTGACGCTGGTGGCGCTCGGCGTGGGTGCCCTGCTGGCGGCCATGCCGCCGCTGTTCGTGGCCTTGAAGCTGGTCGGCGCCGCCTACCTGATCCTGATCGGCATCCACCAGTGGCGCGAGGGCGGGTGGCCTGCCGTCGAGGCTGGGGCTGCCCCGGGCGAGGCTGCGGCGGTGCCGGTCAGCCACCTCAGGCTGTTTCGCGAATCGATCCTGGTGGCCGGCAGCAATCCCAAGACCATGATCTTCCTGACGGGCTTCATGCCCCAGTTCATCGACCACCAGCGCTCGCTACCGCTGCAGTTCGCCCAGATGTACCTGACCATCGCGCTGCTGGTGCTGGTGGTCCACACGGTCTATTCGACCGGCGTGCGCCATCTGCATGGGCGCTTCCGCGCGGGCCAGGCGATGGCGGCGATGCGGCGCATGACGGGGCTGGTGTTCGTCGGCTTCGGGGTCGAATTGCTCGTGGCGAAGCAGCCTTGATCCTGGCCTCGAACCGGGCGATCAAGACGCATCGAGGGAAATTTTGAAAGTGGACGCTCACATTTAGACGGCCGAGCCGGCGGCGGTGCAGGCTTGCCATACCACCGCCGGTCGATCCGTGCGGGCGCGTCCGGGCTTACTTCCCGCCCAGCTTCGCCAGCACCACCTTCGCCGCCTGCTCCGACGAGGCCGGATTCTGCCCCGTGATCAGCAGGCCGTCGCTCACCACGTACGACTGCCAGTCGGCGCCCTTCGAATAATCGCCGCCCTTGCGCTTCAACTCGTCCTCGACGAGGAAGGGCACGATCTCGGTCAGTTGCACGGCTTCCTCTTCCGAATTCGTGAAGCCGGTCACCTTCCTGCCGTTCACCAGCGGCTTGCCGTCCTCGCCCTGGGCGTGACGCAGCACGCCGGGCGCGTGGCAGACCAGCGCGAGCGGCTTGTGCGCGGCGAAGGTGGATTCGATCAGCGCGATCGAATCGCGATCCTCGGCCAGGTCCCAGAGCGGGCCGTGGCCGCCCGGGTAGAACACCGCGTCGAAGTCCTCGTGCGTCACCGAGCCGAGCCGCACCGTGTCGGCCAGCGCGGCCGTCGCCTCGGCATCGGCCTCGAAGCGATGGGTCGCCTCGGTCTGGAAACCGGGTTCGTTGCTCTTCGGGTCGAGCGGCGGCTGGCCGCCTTGCGGCGAGGCCAGCACGATCTCGGCGCCGGCATCCTTGAACACGTAATAGGGGGCGGCCAGTTCCTCGAGCCAGAAACCCGTCTTGCGACCGGTATCGCCGAGTTGGTCGTGCGAGGTCAGCACCATCAGGATCTTCATGACATTTCTCCAGGGGACATTCAGGGTTGCGGTAAAGGCGTAACGGACCGCGATGAAACCGGACAGGCACGGCAGGGCGCGCGCGGCTATTGTCGCGCTTGGTCGTGACGGGCCGGCGGCAGCGCCGCTCCGTCACCTGCCGTCCAGCTGGCCGCCCGGTTTTCACCGCGGGGTCGTGCAGTTCGGTTTGCCGGATCAGCCAGCAATTTCGACACCCGCGCCGGCCTCGGCCAGCGTCGGGTAATCGACATAACCAACCGGGCCGCCGTCGTACAGATGCTCGCGGCGGACCGCGTTGTAGGGCCCGTCCTCGCGCAGCCGCGCGGGCAGGTCGGGATTCGCGATGAACAGGTTGCCCCACATCACCGCGTCGGCCTTGCCCTGCGCGAGCCAGGCATCGGCGCTGTCGCGCGTGAAGGCCTCGTTGGCGATCAGCGGGCCGCCGAAGGCCTGCTTGATCTGCGGCGCGAGGCTGTCCGGGCCGTCCTTCTCGCGCGTGCTCAGGTAGGCCATGCCGCGTTGCCGCAATTCGCGGGCGACGTGGAGGAAGGTCTCGCGCAGGTCCTCGTCGCCCATGCCGTGGTCGACGTAGCCGCCCACGCCGCCGTCGCCGCGCGGCGCGAAATGGACGCCCACGCGCCCCGCGCCCCACACGCCGATCACGGCATCGGTCACTTCCAGCAGCAGCCGCGCGCGATTCTCGATCGAGCCGCCGTAGGCGTCGCCGCGCTGGTTCGCCGAGCTCTGCAGGAACTGGTCGAGCAGATAGCCGTTGGCACCATGCACCAGCACGCCGTCGAAGCCGGCCGCCTTCGCATTGGCGGCGCCCTGGCGATAGCTCTCGACGATCCCCGGCAACTCGTCGAGCTCGAGCGCGCGCGGCACCGGGTAGGGCACCTTCGGCCGCACGCGGCTCACATGGCCTTGCGCGGCGATCGCGCTGGGCCCGACCGGCTGCTGCCCGTCGAGGAAGCTCGGATGCGAGATGCGGCCGACATGCCACAGCTGCAGCACGATGCGCCCGCCGGCCTGGTGGACCGCGCGCGTCACCTCGGCCCAGTCGCGGATCTGCTCGTCGTTCCAGATGCCGGGCGTGTCGGCGTAACCCACGCCCATCGGCGTGACCGAGGTGGCTTCGGTGAAGATCAGGCCGGCGCTGGCGCGTTGCGCGTAGTACCGCGCCATCAGCGCGTTCGGCACGCGCCCGGATGCTCGGCTGCGCGTGAGCGGGGCCATCAGGATGCGGTTGGGCAGCGTCAGTTCGCCGAGCTGCAGAGGATCGAAGAGGGTGGTCATGGTGGTTCGGGTATCCAATATCGGGTGGTGCCACCTGGCGCATGCATTGATGCGGCGCGCCGGGCGAGCAAGGGGCGTTGGGGACAGGCGGCTCAGGACTTCGCGACCAGCACCAGCTTCTGGTTCACGAACTCCTTGATGCCGAGCTCGGAGAGCTCCTTGCCGTAGCCCGAGCGCTTCACGCCGCCGAACGGCAGCTCCGGCGCGGTGGGCCAGGCTGTTGATCCATACCGCGCCGGTCTCGATGCGCGAGGCCAGGCGTCGGGCGCGTTCGATGTCCTGCGAGAACACCACGCCGGCCAGGCCGTAATGCGAGTCGTTGGCCAGCTCGACGGCGGCATCGTCGTCGGCCACCACGTAGACCTGGGCCACCGGGCCGAAGAATTCCTCGAAGTAGGCCGGGTTGTCGCGCGCGATATCGGTCAGGATGGTCGGCTCGAAATAATTGCCCGGGCCGTCGATCGCGCGGCCGCCGGAATGCAGCGTCGCGCCATGCTCGACGGCCGCCGCGACCTGGCGCACGATGCCTTCGCGCGCGGCGGCCGACGACAGCGGCCCGAGCTGGGTGCGCTCGTCGAGCGGGTCGCCGATGCGCATCCGGCTGAAGGATTCGGTGAAGCGGCGCAGGAAGGCCTCGGCGACGTTCGCGTGGACGATGAAGCGCTTGGCGCTGGTGCAGGTCTGGCCGGCGTTGTTGAGGCGGGCGGCGGTGCCGACCTTCACGGCGCGCTCGAGATCGGCGTCGTCGAGCACCACGAACACATCGTTGCCGCCCAGTTCCAGCGTGGTCTTCTTCAGGTACTTGCCGGCTTGCGCCGCGACGATGCTGCCGGCCTTCTCGGAGCCTGTCAGCGCGGCGCCCTGCACGCGGTCGTCGGCGATCAGCGCGGCGACCTGCTCGGCATTGATGAACAGGTTGGTCCAGGCGCCTTGCGGCGCGCCGGCCGCCAGCACCAGTTCCTCGAACACGGCCGCGCTGTGCGGCACGATGCTCGCGTGCTTGGAGACGATCGGGTTGCCGGCCGCCAGGTTCGGCGCCAGCACGCGCATCAGCTGATAGAGCGGGTAGTTCCAGGGTTCGACGGCCACCAGCACGCCGATCGGATGGCTTTCGAGCCAGGCCTCGCCATGCGCGGTCTCGATTCGTGTCGGCGCGAGGAAGCGCTCGCCGTTCTCGGCGTAATAGCGCGCGATATCGGCCACCACCTGCACTTCGCCGCGGCTCTCGACGATGCGCTTGCCCATTTCCTGCGTGATGATGCGGGCCAGTTCCTCGGCGCGCGACTCGACGATCTCGGCGAGCCGGTGCAGCACCGCGAGGCGCGGCGCGATCGGCCCCTTCGACCAGTCGGACTTGTAGAGGCGATGCGCGCTCGCGAGGGCGGCCTCGACCTGTTCGTCGGTGTGATTCGGCCACTGACGGATCAGTTCGTTGTTGGCGGGGTTGACGCTCTGGTAAGCCATGGTGCTACTCCTAATCAGGTTGCGTCCGGGTAAAAGGGCGCGATGCTCACTCACAAATAGACCAGTCGTCTAGAAACAAGGTAGACTGACGCCTTTCCGGCGGTCGTCGCATCGAAGATTCGGCCGAATGCCTTGCCTGTCCTCGTATCCGTTTCTTAGTAGACCAGTCGTCTAAAACATGGGGCCCATTCTAGGAGCGCGGCTCGGAAGCGGACAATGACGAATGCGCAAGGTTTTCGGACATCACGCCTCGCGACGCCCGCCGGTACTCGATCTCCCACTTCTTCAGGAAGGCACGCGCATCATGCATACAGTCGGCGTACTGGTTCATCCCGGCTTTCAGCCGCTCGGCTTGACGGTCGGCAGCGTGTTCGAATACGCGAACGTGTTGCGCGGCGAGTCGTTCTATCGCTTCCACCTGTTTTCCGAGCACGGCGGCATGGTGCCGAGTTCGCAGGGTTTCGCGGTCGACAGCCTGCGCCTGGGCGCCTTGCGCTGCGACACGCTGTTCGTGGCCGGCGACATCCTGTGCGGCGAGGTGGCCGTGCATCCGGCCGAGCGGGTCGAGCGCCTGCGCGAGGCGGCCGGGCAGGCGCGCCGCGTCGCGGCGATTTCGAGCGGGGTGTTCCTGCTCGCGCAGACGGGCCTGCTCGACGGGATGCGCGCGTCCGTGCACTGGTGCCAGGCCGAGACGTTCCGGCAGCGCTTCGCCGAGGTGCAGGCCGAGTCCGATCGCCTGTTCGCGACCGACGGCAGGTTCTGGACCGGCGCCGGCATGAGCGCGGGCCTCGATCTGGCGCTGGCGATGGTCGAGGCGGACCTCGGCGCCGAGCTGGCCCGCGAGGTGGCGCGCAAGCTGGTGGTGACCGAGCGGCGGCGCGGCGCGCAGCCCCAGGTCTCGGCCCTGCTCGAGCTGGATACGCGCTCGGATCGCATCCAGGCCGTGCTCGCCTACGTTCGCGAACACCTGAAGGATGCGCTGACGATCGATACGCTGGCGGGGGTGGCGCGCTTGAGCGCGCGGCAGTTCAGCCGCAGTTTCCGCGAGGCGACCGGGCAATCGCCGGCCAAGGCGATCGAGCGGTTGCGCGTCGAGGCGGCGCGCGTGCTGATCGAGAGCGGGCGGCATCCGGTCGAGATCGTGGCGCGCGAGACGGGTTTCGGCAATCGCGAACGGATGCGGCAAGCCTTCCTGCGCGAGGCGGGCCTGCCGCCGCAGGCGATCCAGCGCGGCATGGCGATGGCTCGGGCATGAGCGTGCGGCTCGGCGGCTTCGATCCGCGCCGCCGCCCGCGCGAGGCACGAATCTTTTCATCTTCAGGACGCAAGCAATCGTGAATACCAGCACCGGCGCGGAAATGCGCATGCACATCCTCGGCGTGGCGCGCCCGATTATCCTGCGCAAGGGGTTCTCGGGCGTCGGCCTCAACGAGATCCTCGGCGCGGCAGGCATTCCCAAGGGCTCGTTCTATCACTACTTCGGTTCGAAGGAGGCCTTCGGCGAGGCGTTGCTCGAGGTCTACTTCGAGCAATACGCGCAGCGTCTGGATCAGACGCTCCAGCATGCGGCGGGCACCGCCGCCGACCGCCTGATGCGCTACTGGCGCCACTGGCTCGACACGCAATGCGGCGACGATCCGCAAGGCAAGTGCCTCGCCGTCAAGCTCGGCGCCGAGGTGGCCGATCTGTCGGAGCCGATGCGCACGGTATTGCAGCGCGGCACGCAAGGCATCATCGAGCGCGTGAGCGGCGGCATCGCGGCCGGGCTCGCGGACGGATCGCTGCGCGGCATCGAGGATCCCGCCGAGACGGCGCGCGCGCTGTACGGCATGTGGCTCGGCGCGACGCTGCTCGACAAGATCCATCGCGACGGGCAGTCGCTGCGGATCGCGATGCGCAACACGCGGCGTTTGCTGGGGATGGCGGCGGAGCCTGCCTGAAGCCGGCGCCGCGATCTTCGTCGCGGCGTTCTCGCGCAGTCCTCAGCGCTGCATGACGGGATGCTCGACAGGATGTTCGACGCGGGCATCCCCTTGCATCCCGGGCGTCGCCGGTGCCGACGCCGCCGCCACCGCGGACGGCACCGCCTCGCTGTCCGCGATCCCCTCCTTGAAGCCCTTGATGGCGCCTCCCAGGTCCGTCCCCAGGCTGCGGATCTTCCTGGTACCGAAGATCAGCGAAACGATCGCCAGCACGATCAGCCAATGCGTGATGCTCAGACTCCCCATGGTCACTCTCCTTGTATCGGGTTGGATCGGTTCGAGGCGCCGATATCTCCATCAGCGCGTGCGCCGATCCTAAGCGCGATCGGCGCGGCGATGTATCAAGCTTGTTGATGATCCGGCCAAGAAATCCTGATTGGTCATTCGCCTGATGCGTTCCTACTATTGGCGGCACGGAGCGGCTGGCGAGCATCCGATGCCGCGGTGAGCCGTTTGCGCTGTCGCATCGAACGACGGTTCACCGAGGCACGGCGCCATGCCGCTTCCGATCACAACCCGCGTCACCCGGGAGGTCCCCCGGCGCCGGGAAACCATCAAGACGAGATCATCAGGAGAGCAAAACATGACCGATTTGAAACGTCGCAGTGTACTGGTCGGCGCGGCCGCCGGCGCGGTGGCACTCGGTGCGGCGGCAGCCGCCAAGGCGGCCGAATTCGGCAACCCCGACACGCCGGCGCAGGGCGCGATCAATTCCACGCCGATTGCGATTGCCGAGCCGGGTCCGCAGAACCCGCAGCTGCGCGACGTGCTGCCCTCGTTCGACAACCCGCCGGCCACCGACGTGGGCGGCATGCCGATTCCGTGGGCCTCGTTCAACATGGCGCACAAGCGCATCCAGGCCGGCGGCTGGGCGCGCGAGGTGACCACCAAGGCCTTCCCGGTGTCGAAGGACATCGCCGGCGTGAACATGCGCCTCGGGCCGGGCGGCGTGCGCGAGCTGCACTGGCACCAGCAGGCCGAGTGGGCAATCATGGTCAGCGGCGAGGTGCGCATCACCACCATCGATACGCGCGGTCGTGCCGAGGTGGCCGACGTGGCCGCCGGCGACATCTGGTATTTCCCGCCCGGCCTGCCGCATTCGCTGCAGGGGCTCGGCGACAACGGCGGCGAATTCGTGCTGGCCTTCGATAACGGCGCGGCCGGCGAATTCAATACGCTGATGGTGTCGGACTGGCTCGCGCATACGCCGCCCGACATCCTCGCCCAGAACTTCGGCGTGCCGGCCGAGAAGTTCAAGGAGATCCCGCTCGAGCAGCTGTGGATCTATCAAGGCGCGAAGGCGGGCCCGCTGGCCGCCGACCAGGCCTATGCCGCCTCGCCCGAAGGCCGCCCCGATCATCCCTTCATCTTCCGCATGGGCGCGATGGCCCCGACCATCTCGACCGCCGGCGGCGAGGTGCGCATCGTCGACAGCCGCAACTTCCCGGTTTCGAAGACGGTGGCGGCGGCGCTGGTGACGGTCAAGCCGGGCGGCCTGCGCGAACTGCACTGGCACCCGGACAACGACGAGTGGCAGTACTTCATCAAGGGCACCGGCCGCATGACGGTGTTCAACACCGGGCCGGCCGCGCAGACCGTCGATTTCAATCCCGGCGACATAGGCTACGTCGAGAAGAACCTCGGGCACTACATCAAGAACACCGGCAAGGAGGACCTGGTGTTCCTCGAGATCTTCAAGTCGGACCATTTCTCCGAGGTGACGCTGTCGCAGTGGCTGTCCAGCGTGCCGCGCCAGTTGCTCAGGGAGCACCTGCGCGTCGACGACGAGACGCTCGACGCGATCCACCGGCTCAAGCAGCGTCGCGATGTGATTGCGTAAGCGCGCGTCACGCCACGCGCGCCGCGTGCGGGCAGCTCGCATGCCTGCCGCCCGGCGCGCGCCGGTTTCCTTCACCCGTATCGAATCGACACCCGCACCTGCAAGAGGCGTTCATCATGCTGATGGCAATCAAACGTACCGCCAGCTACGCGCTGTCCGGCACGGCAAGCACCGAAACCATGACGGCCATGCGCGATGCGCTCGACAACGAGCGCCGCGGGATCCGCGCGCTGTTGCCGTTCGTGGGGCCGGCCGTGATCGCCTCGGTCGGCTACATGGACCCGGGCAACTTCGCCACCAACATCCAGGCCGGCTCGACCTACGGCTACGAGCTGCTGTGGGTGGTGCTGCTGGCCTCGCTGGTGGCGATGCTGTTCCAGGCGATGTCGGCCAAGCTCGGCATCGTCACCGGCCGCAGCCTGGCCGAGCTGTGCCGCGCGAGCTTCCCGAAGCCACTGGTGATCGCGATGTGGATCGGCTCCGAGATCGCCGCGATGGCCACCGATCTCGCCGAGTTCATGGGCGCCGCGATGGCCATTTCGCTGCTGTTCCACCTGGCGCTCGGTTGGGGGCTGCTGATCACCGGCGTGGTCACGGTCGGCATCCTGTCGCTCGACAAGAAGGGCTTCCGCCCGCTCGAGATCGTGATCGCCGCCTTCATCGCGGTGATCGGCCTGAGCTACCTGGGCGAGCTGTTCATCGCGCCGCCCGACTGGCACGCCGCGATCTTCCACACGGTGGTGCCGCACCTGCGTGACGGCGATGCCCTGATGCTGGCGGTCGGCATCGTCGGCGCCACCATCATGCCGCACACCATCTACCTGCATTCGGGCCTCACGCAGAATCGCGCGCCGGCCCGCAACGACTACCAGCGCCGCAAGCTGGTGCGCTTCTCGAATCGCGAAGTGATGATCGCGCTCGGCTTCGCGGGTTTCGTCAACCTGGCGATGGTGGCGATGTCGGCCTCGGTATTCCGCAAGAACGCGCCCGGCATCTCCGACATCGCGGCTGCCTACCACACGCTGACGCCGGTGCTCGGCACCGGTGCCGCGCTGCTGTTCCTGATCTCGCTGCTGGCTTCGGGCATCTCGAGCTCGGTGGTCGGCACCATGGCCGGCCAGAGCATCATGCAGGGCTTCGTCGGCTTGCGCACGCCGGTAATGGTGCGGCGCCTGATCACCATGGTGCCGGCGGTGATCGTCTGCCTGTTCTGCAACCCGATGACGGCGATGATCGACAGCCAGATCGTGCTGAGCATCGTTCTGCCGGTGCCGTTGATCGCCCTGGTGGTGCTGTCCTCGCGTCGTTCAGTGATGGGTGGATTTACCGCCAGCCGGAAGCTGATCGCCACGGCGGCCGTCGCCACCGCCGTGATCCTGGCGCTCAACGTAACGCTGATCTGGCAGGCCGTCGTCGCGTAACAGCGCGCGCGTGCGCAGCGCCACCTCGAGGCTCGCGCCGCCGGCGGCGAGCGCGCGCGTTTCCGGAGCGGCGGGCTCGGCCCGCTGGAGATCCATGCCCGTGTGCACCTTGTCGATCCCCGTGAAGTGCTCGAGCCGCGCACCGCCCTCGGCAAGAAGGAATTCGCGGAAATGGACGGCGGCGGGCGGCAGGTGGCGATCCGCGCGATGGATCACGCACCAGTTCCGCTTGCGCGGGAAACCCTGCACGTCGAGCACCACCAGCAGGCCGGCGCGCAGCTCGGACTGAACCGTCTGCGCCGACAGGAAGCTGATGCCCATGCCGGCCATCACCGACTGCTTGATCGCCTCGGCGCAGCCGATCTCCATGAAGCGCGGCGCCGAGGGCAGGTGGCGGAAGGTCTCGTCGGCGACGCCGCGCGTATCGGTGCCGCGTTCCCTGACGATCAGGCATTCGTCGGCAATGCGCGCGTAGGGAATCTCGCGTTCGCCGGCCAGGGGGTGATCGGGTGCGGCCACCAGCACGAAGGGATTGGGTGCGAAGGCCTCGGCGACGATCGCCGCGTCGTCGGGCGGCTGCACCATGATCGCGAGGTCGATCCGGTCGGCGCGCAGCAGGGCGATCAACTGGTCGCGGCTGCGCACCGTCATCTCGGGATCGATGCCGGGCTGCGCATGCAGGAAGGCGCCGATCAGGTGCGGGAAGAAATAGCTGCCCGAGGTGATCAGGCCGACACGCAGGCATTGGGCGGCGCCCGTCTTCAGGATCGCGAAGGACTGCTCGGCGGCCTTCAGGTCGGCGAGGATCGCCATGCTGTGGCGCAGCATCAGCTTGCCGGCCTCGGTCAGCACGATGCGCTTGCCGACGTGGTTGAACAGGGGCACGCCGGCATGGTCCTCGATCTGCTTGATCTGCATCGAGACGGCCGGCTGGGTCAGATGCAGGTCCTCGGCCGCACGCGAAAAGCTCAAATTGCGCGCAACGCTTTCGAAAGTCTTGAGTTGGCGAATTGTTATGTTTTTCATATGAAGCCATGTCTCCTATTGGGGAACATTTTTAATGCCTCCTGGTTCGACGCTCGGCGGCTTCCTCGAAGTTTAGACCTACTATCGTAATTCGGCTTGCAAGGGATCACCCTTGCTTGCAGGCTGGCAAAAGCCGTGCAGGTCGCGGGGTGTTTCGCGCGCTGGTGTCGGCGGCCGGCACCGGCTGGCTGGCCAGGGCCTTGTCCTTGTTGTCGCGCGAGGAAGGGGTGGACAGATACCAGAGCGCATCGGTCGACGCGGCGGTGGTTTTCCGCGCGGAGGCGGCGCTCGCGGCTGCGGCGGTGAGCGGCACGGCGTTCCTGGGCGTCGCCGCGGAAGCCGGCGTCGGCGCGCCGGCCTGGGCCGAGGCAGCGGATTTCGGCGTGATCGCGGCCGGTGCCCGCTGCGCGACGGCCTCGGCCTGGCCGATCTGGAATACCAGCTTCGGCTCGAGCGTGGCGATCACCGCATAAGGCGGCTGCGGATCCCAGCGCAGGATCACGCGGCCGCGCGGCGTGTCGCCGAAGATCGCCGGCACCCGCTTCATGTCGCTGAACTGCACGTAGATGCGCGCGCCGTCGTCGAACACCTGCACCGGCTTGGCGTCGTCGGCGCCGCTACTGCGGGGCCCCCGCGACCGACCGAGC
>JAYFRU010000032.1:0-13296 GCA_040946965.1 Burkholderia sp.
TCTACCGCGAGGACGGACGTGCCGAGATCAGCAATGTGCTTGCCGAAAACGCCTTGCGCTGTGTCGCGCTCGGACGCAAAAATTATCGGTTCGTGGGCTCCGACAGCGGAGGCGAGCGGGCGGCCGCGATGTATAGCTTGATCGGGACGTGCAAGCTCAATGGGATCAACCCGCGAGCCTACCTGGAATACGTCCTGACCCACATCGCAGATCACAAGATCACCCGCATTGACGAATGGTTGCCCTGGAATGTGGCCGACAAGCTGAAGCTGGCCATCCCGCCTACACCCACCGCCTGACCGGTGGATCTGGATAGCTCATGTCCATGATCGATCATGGACATGAGCTATCCAGATCCACACGGATTTCTCCTCATTCCCACATCTTGGCTCACGCGCGCGAGAATCAGCGAACGGCCTACACGACTCGCTTACATAGCAGGATGGTGCTGGGAAAGATCAAGGCGTTGCTGGACGAGCATCTCGAGACCACGCTGCCCGGTGGCCACGCCCTCGCGGGTCGCCAGCGCGGCGCAATCGATCCCCTCGGCTTCGAGCGCACCGCGCAAGGCCGCGCCGTTCGCGTCGTCGCCCACGCAGCCGAGCATCGCCACGCGTGCGCCGAGCCGGGCGGCCGCCACGGCCTGGTTGCCGCCCGCCGCCTGCGCGCATAGCCGTGCCCGCTCAGCGTCTCGCCCGGCCTGGGCAGCTGCGGCGCGCGCACGATCAGGTCCATGTTGAGGCTGCCGACCACGGCCACGTTTCCGCGCGCGACCGTCGAAACCGGCGTACCGCTCATGCCTGCCCTCCGCCGGCCGTTGCGGGCAAGGCGCCGCTCGTCCCGCCGTAAGGCGCGGTCGATTCGCGCAGCACCAGGCGCGGCGGCACCACGCGGCGCCGCTTGGCCGGTGCCGAGGCGCCCGCCGAGATCCGCTCGATCAGGGTTTGCGCGGCGATCTCGCCCAGCGCGCGCACCGACTGGCCAACCGTGGAGAGTGCCGGATAGGTGTAGCTCGACATCTCGATGTCGTCGAAGCCGATGATCGAGCAGTCGGCCGGCACGCACAGCCCGCGTTCGGCGGCCGCGCGCAGCGCGCCGATGCCCATCAGGTCGTTGCCGGCGAAGATCGCGCTCGGATGCAGCGCATCGATCAATTCGGCCGCCGCGCGATAGCCGCCGAGGAAGGAGAAGTCGCTTTCGGAGATCGCGCCCGGGATGATGTCGATGCCGCGTTCGGCCATCGCGCGGATGAAGCCGTGCACGCGCATCGCGCTCACCGCCGTGTCGACCGGACCCGTGATGCAGCCGATCCGCGAATGGCCGAGCTCGATCAGGTGGCGCGTGGCCAGGTAGGCGCCGCGTTCGTGGTCGATCTGCACCAGGTCCGCGGACAGGCCCTCGATATTGCGGTCGACGATCACCAGCGGCTCGCGCGAGTCGGCCAAGCTATGCGCCAGCACCGCGTCCTCGCCGGCCGAGGCGATGATCAGCCCGTCGATGCGCTTTTCCTGCAGCACGCGCAGATAGTTCCGCTGCTTGACGGGATCGTCGTCGGAATTGCAGAAGAACACGCAATAGCCGCGCGCCGCGCATTGATCCTCGATGCCGCGCGCCAGTTCGGCGAAATACGGGTTGGTGCTGTTCGGCACCACCAGGCCGATGGTGGCCGTCGCCCGCGCCTTCAGGGATCGCGCCACGGCCGACGGGACGTAGTTGAGCTGGACGATCGCCTGCTCCACCTTGGCCCTCACGTCGGCCGACACCGGCCGCGAATTGTTCACCACGTGTGACACCGTTGTGAACGACACGCCGGCCATGGCCGCCACATCCTTGATCGTCGCCATTCTGAATCCCTCTGGTCTGTCTTTAAGTGCGCGTGCGGCGGCTGCGATAGGTGTCGAGCACGACGGCAACGACGATCACGGCCCCGGTAATGATGCGCTTGGTCGGTTCGTTCGCGCCGATCTGCGCCAGCCCAGCGGCCAGCACCGAAATGATCAACACGCCGAGAAGGTGCTGATCACCGAGCCTCGCCCGCCCATCAGGCTCGTGCCGCCGATCACGACGGCCGCGATCACCTGCAGTTCGAGCCCGACGCCGGCATTTGGGTCGGCCGCTTCGAGACGCGAGATCTGGAACAGCGCCGCAAGCCCCGCGAGCGCGCCCATCAACGCAAACGCAATGATTTTATACGGACGAGGGTTCACCCCGGCAAGCCTGACGGCCTCTTCGTTGGTACCGATACCAACCAGATAGCGTCCGAACACGGTCCGGGTCAGCACGAACTGGGCCACGATCATCACCAGCACGGCGATCACGAAGGCCGGCGAGATGCCGAGCGCGAACGGATTGGAAAGGAAGTCGAAGGCGTCGCCGATATAGGCGGTGCGCGAATTGGTGAGCTGGTAGGCCAGGCCGCGCGCGCCTTCCAGCACGCCGAGCGAGACGATGAAGGACGGAATCCGCCAGCCCACCGTGACCGCGCCGGTCAGCATGCCGGTCACGGCCGCCGCGACGCTTCCGAGCAGCGCCGAGGGCAACGGCCCCCAGTGCTATTTCAGGGCGGCCACGCTGACGAAGGAGGCCGCCAGCGCCAGCACCGAGCCGACCGACATCACCACCAGGTCGGGAATCTGGTTGGCGATGGTGCTGAAGGTGTCGTAGGTCAGGAAGTGCGAGCTGAGCACCGAGAACAACGCGATCATCGCGATCAATGCACCGGCCAAGCCAAGGTTAGTTGGACAGGCCCAGGCGCGTGCCGGACAGGCGCTTGGCGGCCGGCGCGACCGCGTCGGGCGCGGCAGCCGGGGCGGAATCGGCCGTCTCGCGGCCGGGGACGATGGGTTCGTTCATGAAGAAATTCCTGGGGTCGAATCACCCGCCTCGGAGGACGGGCCTGCAGCCGGCAAGGGCGCGGCGGTAGCGTCGCGACGCGAGAAACCGGCAAAGGCGGCGGCCAGCAGGCTGTCTTGGGTCCAGCCGCCGCGCTCGAACACGGCGCTCATGCGGCCCGCCGACATCACGCCGATGCGATCGCAGATCAGCATCAGCTCGCGCAAGTCGCTGGACACCACCACCAGCGCGCGGCCCTCGCGGGCCAGCGTGCCCATCAGCGCGTAGATGTCGAACTTGGCGCCGACGTCGACGCCGCAGGTGGGCTCGTCGAACAGCAGCACCGCCATGCGTGGACCAGCCAGCGGCCGATCACGACCTTCTGCTGGTTGCCGCCCGAGAGCTCGCCCACCGTCTGCGCCGGGCCGCGCGTGCGGATCCGCATCGCGTCGATCTGGCGCTGCGCGAGCGAGCGCGTGCTCACGCGCGGTGTCCACCACCCCGGCCCGCGAGATCCGGCCGAGCTGGCCGAGCGCGACATTGGCGGCGATCGGCTGCGACAGCAGCAGGCCCTCGCCCTTGCGGTCCTCGGTAATGAGCGCGATGCCCTGGCGCACCACGTCGGACGGCGACTGGATCTTCACCGGGCGCGGCGGCGAGCCGATCGACACCGTGCCGCGATCGGCGCGGTCCGCACCGTAGATCAGCCGCAGCAGCTCGGTGCGGCCGGCGCCGATCAGGCCGGAAATGCCGAAGATCTCGCCCGCGCGCACCTCGAAGGAGACATCGCGCACCACGCTGCCGCGCGTGAGCCCGGCCACCGCCAGGCGCGGCGCGCCGATCCGGCGCTCGCCGAGATCGATGTGCTCGCCCACCTCGCGGCCGGCCATCAGTGCCACCAGCCGCTCGGTCGAGACCTCGCCCATCGGCCCGACGTGGACCAGCCGCCCGTCGCGCAGCACGGCCACCCGCTCGGCCACCCGCGCCAGTTCCTCGAGGCGATGCGAGATATAGACCAGCGCCACGCCGCGCGCCTTGAGGCGGTCGATCTGCGCGAACAGCAGCTCGACCTCGCGCGCGGTCAGCATCGCGGTGGGCTCGTCGAGGATCAGCACGCGGCAGTCGCCGATCAGGTTGCGCGCGATCTCGACCATCTGCTGATGGCCGATGCCGAGCGCGCCGACCGGCGTATCGGGGTCGATCGCGTCGAGCCCGACGCGCGCCATCGCCTCGCGCGCGTCGGCGCGTAGCCGGCCACAGTCGATCACGCCGAAGCGACGCGGCAGGCGGTTCAGGAACAGGTTCTCGGCCACCGTCAGGGTGGGCAGCAGGTTCAGCTCCTGCATCACCATGCGGATCCCGAGCGCTTCCGCCTCGTTGCGGCTGGCCGGCGCATAGGCGCCGCCGACCAGCCGCAGCGTGCCGCCGGTGGGCGTGACCAGCCCGCCGATGATCTTCGAGAGCGTGCTCTTGCCCGCGCTGTTCTCCCCCGCCAGGGCCAGCGCCTCGCCCGCGTGCAGCGCGAGCGAGACACCGGCCAACACCGGCTCGGCGTAGGTCTTGCCGACGCCCTCGACCTCGAGCACCGGCGCGGCCGAGGCGCTGGGCATCGTCGCCATGCGGGTCACTTACTTCTTGACGACCAGATCGACCGGCGTCTCGACCGTGCCCGACAGCTCGGCCTGCTTCTTGTGCTCGGCGATCGCCTTGAGCGCCGTGTCGATGCCGAACACCGCCTGCTTGGCCGCGTACTGGTCGGCCGTGGCGAGCACGCGGCCGTCCTGCAGCATCGGCTTGATCGCGTTGATATTGTCGTAGCCGACCACGTAGACCATGCCGGCCTTGCTGGCCGCGCGTACTGCCGAGACCGCGCCGATCGCCATGCTGTCGTTGCCGCACAGCAGCGCCTTCAGGTTCGGGTACTCGTTGCGCATGGCCGAGGCCACCGCATTGCCCTTGTCGATCTCCCACTCGCCCGACTGCAGCGACACCACCTTGGCACCGACCGCCTTCATCGCATCCTGGAAGCCGGCGGTGCGCTGCTGGGCGTTGGTGGTGGTCGACACGCCCTCGATGATGCCCACCTCGTCGCCGGCCTTCAGATTCTTGGCGAGGTAGTCGCCGATCTTGCGGGCGCCCTTGCGGTTGTCGGGGCCGACGAAGGGCACGTTGAGGTTCTTCGACTTCAGCATGTCCGGGTCGAGCCGGTTGTCGATGTTGATCACGATGATGCCGGCGTCGACAGCCTTCTTCACCACCGGCACCAGCGCCTTCGAATCGGCCAGCGCGAGCACGATCGCGTCGACCTTGGAGACGATCATCTGCTCGACGATGCGGATCTGGTTGGAGGTGTCGGTCTCGTCCTTGATGCCGTTGGTGATCAGGTCGAACATCGCCAGATTGTGCTGCTGGTATTCCTTCGCCCCGTTCTCCATGGTCAGGAAGAACTCGTTGGCGAGCGACTTCATCACCAGCGCGACCTTGGGCTTGTGGGCGACCTGCGCATGGGCGCCGAGCGGCGCGACGACAATGGCGGCGCCGGCCAGCGCGGCGGCAAGAACACGGCGGCGAATCTGGAAGTCCATGCGAAATCTCCTCACTGCGTATGCCCGGCTACCCCGGGTGTCGTTTTCATGTTGAGCAAACGTTTGCCGCAGTACGTCCGTCAAATCAGGAAAATACGCCCTGAAGCGGCGTGAACCGGAGGCGCGAGCGATGGCCGGCAGTCGATTTCACCCATCTCGCGCATCCTGTTCATTTTTGTTTTTGTTCGTCCCGGGAAGCGCCCATGCTGTACCGATCGTGCCGATTACGCAACGGGGTTTTTACCGATTCCGGGATTGTGGGGATCTTGCAAGGCAAGCGCAAGAGATGGCGTGTCCGCAGGGGGAATGCGAGCCGGGCGCCCCGCCCTCGCCGTTCAGACGGCGGTTTCCTTCAGTTGCGCGGCGATCTCGGCCTCGGTCAGGTGCGGCGCGAACATCTCGAGCAGCTTGTAGGCATAAGAGCGCAGGAAGGCGCCCTTGCGCAGGCCGACCCGCGTCGTGCTGGCCTCGAACAGGTGCTGCGTGTCGAGCGCCACCAGCCCCGAATCGCGCTGTGCGTCGTAGGCCATCGCCGCCACCACGCCGATGCCCATGCCGAGTTCGACATAGGTCTTGATCACGTCGGCGTCGATCGCGGTCAGCACCACGTCGGGCACCGCCCCCACCTTCGCGAAGGCCTGGTCGATATGCGAGCGGCCCGTGAAGTCCTGGTCGTAGGTGATGATCGGGTACTCGGCGATCTCCTCGGGCGTGAGGTTCTCGCGGCCGACCAGCGGGTGGCCCTTCGGCACCACCACCACGTGATGCCAGGAGTAGCACGGGAAGGTCACGATGTCGGGATAGCGGTCCAGCGCCTCGGTCGAGATGCCGATGTCGGCCTCGCCGCTGAGGATCATCTGCGCGATCTGCTGCGGGCTGCCCTGGCGCAGCGCCAGGTGCACCTTGGGGAACACGTCGGTAAACTGGCGAATCACCTTGGGCAGCGCGTAGCGTGCCTGCGTGTGGGTGGTCGCCACCACTAGGTGGCCGCTGTCCTGATCGGCGTACTGGCGTGCCACGCGGCGCAGGTTCTCGGCGTCCAGCAGCATCCGCTCGATCAGCTGGTGCACCGCCTTGCCGGGCTCGGTGAGGCCCGTCAGACGCTTGCCGCGACGGATGAAGATGTCGACGCCCAGTTCGTCCTCGAGATCCTTGATCTGCTTGGAGACGCCCGACTGCGAAGTGTAGAGCACGTTCGCCACTTCCGTCAGGTTCATGTTCTGGCGTACCGCTTCCCGGACGAAGCGCAATTGCTGGAAATTCATGGGTCAGCCTCTCAGGGGCGTTGTCGTTATCGATGAAGAAGGAGGCTGCGGCGCTTCAGCGCGCCGGGAACACGCGCGCGCTGCGGGCCACTGCGGTGACGCCATCGCCCACGCCGAGCGCCAGCGCGCGCCAGGTTTCGCGATCGAGTTCGGCTTCCAGCAGCGAGCTGCCCGCGCGCGGCGCCAGTTCGATGCGCACCGAGCCGCCCAGCGGCACCACGCGCCGCACGTCGACGGCGATGCCGTCCGAGCGCGCATCGGCATGCGCCACCACCTGCAGGTCGTGCGGACGCACATAGGCATGCGCGCGGCCGGAGAAATCGGCGCTGACCGCGATCGGGACGCTCGCGCCGTCGGCCACAAAGCCGTCGCCGTGCACCACGCCGTCGAGCTTGTTGGCCGCGCCGAGGAACTCGTAGACGAAGGCGCTCTGCGGATGATCGTACACGTCCTGCGGGCTGCCGACCTGCTCGACATGGCCCCGGTTCAGCACCACGATGCGGTCGGCCACTTCCAGGGCTTCCTCCTGGTCGTGGGTGACGAAAATGGTCGAGATGTGCAGGTCGTCGTGCAGGCGGCGCAGCCAGCTGCGCAACTCCTTGCGCACCTTGGCGTCGAGCGCGCCGAACGGTTCGTCGAGCAGCAGCACCTTGGGCTCGACCGCTAGCGCGCGGGCCAGCGCGATGCGCTGGCGCTGGCCGCCCGACAGCTCGGACGGATAGCGCGGAGCGAGCCAGTCGAGCTGGACCAGCTTGAGCAGCTCGTGCACCTTCTCGCGGATCACCGCCTCCGAGGGCCGCTCGCCGCGCGGCTTGACGCGCAGGCCGAAGGCGACGTTCTCGAACACCGTCATATGGCGGAACAGCGCGTAGTGCTGGAATACGAAGCCGACCTGGCGCTCGCGCGCGCCCACGTCGGCCACGTCCTGCCCCTGCAGCACGACCTGGCCCGCGTCGGCATGCTCGAGCCCGGCGATCACGCGCAGCAGGGTGGTCTTGCCGCAGCCGGACGGCCCCAGCAGCGCGACCAGCTCGCCGGGCGGGAAGTCGAGCGAGACGTCGTCGAGCGCCGTGAAGTCGCCGAATTGCTTATGCAGATTGCGAACGGTGATACCCATCTGGTGTGCCTCTTCAGGATTGCGAAGCGGCGCTGGCGCGCGCGTCCGCGAGTTCGGCCGACATCCGGCGTTCGGCGAGCAGCTTCAGCGCGAGCGTCACCAGCGCGAGCAGTGCCAGCACCGATGCCACCGCGAAGGCGGCCGAAAAGTTGTATTCGTTGTAGAGAATCTCGACGTGCAGCGGCATGGTGTCGGTCTGGCCGCGGATATGGCCGGAGACCACCGACACCGCGCCAAACTCGCCCATCGCGCGCGCATTGCAGAGGATCACCCCGTACAGCAGGCCCCAGCGCACGTTGGGCAGGGTCACGCGGCGGAAGATCTGCCAGCTCGAGGCGCCCAGCACCAGCGCGGCCTCCTCCTCGTCGTTACCCTGCGCCTGCATCAGCGGAATCAGCTCGCGCGCCACGAACGGGAAGGTCACGAAGATGGTCGCCAGCATGATGCCGGGCACCGCGAAGATGATCTGGATGTCGTGCGCCTCCAGCCAGGGGCCGAGCCAGCCATGCGCGCCGAACAGCAGCACGTAGACCAGGCCGGAGATCACCGGCGAAACCGAGAACGGCAGGTCGATCAGGGTGGTCAGCAACGCCTTGCTGCGGAACTCGAACTTGGCGATCGCCCAGGAGGCGCAGACCCCGAACACCAGGTTGAGCGGCACCGCGATGGCGGCCACCGTGACGGTCAGCACGATCGCCGACCAGGCGTCGGGATCGGCCAGCGATTCGAAATAGAAGCCGATGCCCTTGGCCAGCGCCTGCGCGAACACTGCGGCGAGCGGCACCACGAGGAAACCGGCCAGGAACAGCAGCGCGATGCCGGTCAGCACCCAGCGCGTGAGGCGCGATTCGGCCACCGGATCCTGGCGGCGCGCGGCCGTGGCGCGCGGCACGGCCGCAGCCGGCAGCGCGGAACTGCTCGATTCGCGGCTCATTGCGTACCTCTGGTCGCGGCGGCCGGTGCCGGGCCGCTCGCGCCGCAGCTGGTGCGGCGCTGCAGCAGCCATTGCAGCGTGTTAATCAGCAGCAGCATCAGGAAGGACACCACCAGCATCACCACCGCCAGCGCGGTGGCCCCTGCGTAGTCGTACTGCTCGAGCTTGGTGATGATCAGCAGCGAGGTGATCTCGGACTTCATCGGCACGTTGCCGGCGATGAAGATCACCGAGCCGTATTCGCCCAGCGCACGCGCGAAGGCCAGCGCGAAGCCGGTCAGCAGAGCCGGCAACACGGCCGGCAGCACCACGCGGCGGAACGTCAGCCAGCGCGAGGCGCCCAGGCAGGCGGCCGCCTCCTCCTGCTCGCGCTCGAAATCCTCGAGCACGGGCTGCACGGTGCGCACCACGAAGGGCAGGCCGATGAAGGTCAGCGCAACCAGCACGCCCAGCGGCGTGAATGCCACCTTGATGCCGAGCGGCGCAAGGTACTGGCCGACCCAGCCGTTCTGCGCGCAGACGGTGGCCAGCGAGATGCCGGCCACCGAGGTCGGCAGCGCGAACGGCAGGTCGACGATCGCGTCGACCAGGCGCTTCAACGGAAACCGGTAGCGCACCAGCACCCAGGCAACCAGGAAGCCGAACACGGCATTGATCACGGCGCCGCCGAGCGCGGACAGGAAGGTCAGCCGGTAGGAGGCCAGCATGCGCGCCGAGGTGGTGGCGGCCACGAACTGGTCCCAGCTCAGCGTCGCCGTCTTCAGGAAGGTGGAGGCGAGCGGGATCAGCACCACCAGGCTCAGATAGGCCACAGTGATGCCGAGCGTCACGCCGAAGCCGGGCAGCGCGCTCGGCTTGCGGAAGGTGTACGTCGTCATGCGAAATGCGCTTCTTTGGTTGACATGGGAAACGCGGCCGCCGGAAGGATCCGGCCGGCCGCGCGTTCGATCGTCGTTATGTCGGGCCGCGCGTGCCGGTTGTGGGCCGCGCGGCCTCGGTACTGCCGTCCTGCCTTTGCCTCTTTGCGCGGGACTGCGGCTCACCCGTGCATGAGCACCCCCGCCGCCCGCCGCTCAAGCCTCGCGCGACGCGCTCACTGCGGCTTGTAGATCGAATCGAACACGCCGCCGTCGGCGAAGTGCGTCTTCTGCGCGTTGGTCCAGCCGCCGAAGGTGTCGTCTACCGTGTAGAGCTTCAGCTTCGGGAACTGCTTGGTCAGCTCGGCCGGCACGTCCTTCGAACGCGGGCGGTAGTAGTTGCGCGCGGCGATCTCCTGGCCTGCCTTGCTGTAGAGGAAGTTCAGGTAGGCCTCGGCCAGCTTGCGGTCGCCCTTCTTGTCGACCACCTTGTCGACCACCGCCACCGGCGGTTCGGCCAGGATGCTGGCCGAAGGCACCACGATCTGGAACTTGTCCGGGCCGAATTCCTTCAGCGACAGGAAGGCCTCGTTCTCCCAGGCGATCAGCACGTCGCCGATGTCACGCTGCACGAAGCTGGTGGTCGCGCCGCGCGCGCCCGAATCGAGCACGCCGGCGTTCTTGTAGAGCTTGGAGACGAAATCCTTGGCAGTCTGTTCGTTGCCGCCCGGCTTGTGCAGCGCATAGGCCCAGGCCGCCAGGTAGTTCCAGCGCGCGCCGCCCGAGGTCTTCGGGTTCGGCGTGACGATCGACACGCCCGGCTTGGTCAGGTCGTCCCAGTCCTTGATGCCCTTCGGATTGCCCTTGCGAACCAGGAACACGATGGTCGAGGTATAGGGCGAGGCGTTGTCGGGCAGGCGCTTCTGCCAGTCCTTGGCGACCCGGCCCTTGTTGGCCAGCGCGTCGATGTCCCAGGCCAGGGCCAGCGTGACCACGTCGGCCTGCAGCCCGTCGAGCACCGAGCGCGCCTGCGCGCCCGAGCCGCCATGCGACTGCTTGAAGTTGACGGTCTCGCCGGTCTTGGCCTTCCACTCCTTGCCGAACGCCTGGTTGACGTCCTGGTACAGCTCGCGGGTCGGATCGTAGGAGACGTTCAGCAGCGTGGTGTCCGCCAGTGCGTGCGTGGCGCCGCCCAGCGCCGCGGCGCCCAATGCCAGTGTTGCGACCAGACGGCGGACGCCGCCAGCCAGCCCCGTGTTACGCTTGACCATCCCGTGATCTCCAGAGGTTCGTGGATCGTTATTAGCAATGTCGGGCCAGTCTAGCGAACGGCTTTCATCATTAAAAATAATCGCTCCTTATTTTTTAAGAAGCAGAAGTGGTAAAGACTGCCGACGGACGGCTGAGGCAGCGGAATCGTCGCTTCGACGTCGCTCTATCGCATCGGAATCGACTCCATAGCGACGAACTTCAAGTAACGCTTGAAATTCCCGGACTACTGTATAAAAATACAAAATACTGCCTATCCATACAGTTGACCATGACCAAACTCACCGCACGCCAGCAGCAAGTGTTCGACTTGATCCGTCGCGCGATCGAGCGCTCGGGCTTCCCGCCCACCCGCGCGGAAATTGCCGCTGAGCTCGGTTTCAGCTCGCCGAACGCGGCCGAGGAACACCTGCGGGCGCTGGCCCGCAAGGGCGTGATCGAACTGGCGGCCGGCGCCTCGCGCGGCATCCGCCTGCTCGGCGACGACGCCCCGCACCAGCTGACGCTGCCGCACGCGGCGCTGATGCAGCTCTCGCTGCCGCTGGTCGGCCGCGTCGCGGCAGGTAGCCCGATCCTCGCGCAAGAGCACATCTCCCAGAATTACACCTGCGACCCCGCGCTGTTCTCGAGCAAGCCCGATTACCTGCTGAAGGTGCGCGGGCTGTCCATGCGCGACGCCGGCATCCTCGACGGCGACCTGCTCGCCATGCAGAAGCGCAGCGAGGCCAAGGACGGCCAGATCATCGTCGCGCGGCTCGGCGACGACGTCACCGTCAAGCGCCTGAAGCGCCACTCCTCCGGCATCGAACTGATCGCCGAAAACCCCGACTACGAAAACATCTTCGTGAAGGCCGGCAGCGCCGAGTTCGCGCTGGAAGGCATCGCTGTCGGGCTGATCCGCTCCGGCGAACTCTGATCCCCGGCGCTCCGGCGCCATCCGTCCTGCTGGTGCGCAAGCCGCGCACTGGCGGAGTATTGCCTTGCGCATCGTTGTGCGCATCGTCCTGATTCCTCCGCTCGACCTGGAGGACGCCATGGAACGCCTCGCCCGCCTGCTGCCCTTCCGTCAATTCGGTCGCCTGCGTCATCTGCGGGGGCGCATGCCCTGCGCGCCGCTCGGCAATGCCGCACCCCCGATGTCGTGGAGGCGGCGGCCGCCCCGGTGGCGGAGCAGGCCTCGCTGCTGCCGTCGGCCTTGCCGGCCTTCGCGCGCGTCCCGCTCAATGCGGGGCTGCATCATGCGGAGCCGGCACGCCGCGCGCCGGTGCGCGTCTACCACGGGTCGTCGCGCCTGATCATGGTGGGCACGATCGATGCGGTGTGCCGCATGATCGATCGGTGCATCGCCGAGGAACGTTCGGCCGTCTGATACGTCTCTAGCTAGAGTCCGTATCCCATGGAGGCCTGGTGCCCCTCTCCCCATCCCGCAGCGGCCGGTTCAAGCCGCTCGTCATCGTCGCCCTCGCCCTGCTGGTGCTGGCGACGATCGTCTATGCCTATGCCTCGCCCTATCTCGCGCTGCGCGAGCTGAAACAGGCCGTCGACACGCGCGACGCCGAGGCGATCAGCCGTCATGTCGACTACCCGGCCCTGCGCGTGAGCCTCAAGCAGCAGCTGACCGAGGAACTGATGCGGCGCATCGACCTGCAGCGGCACAATAATCCGCTAACGATGCTGGGCGCAATGATCGGCTCGGCGCTGATCGGGCCGCTAGTCGATGCCTACGCGACGCCCGAAGGCGTGGCCGCGCTGTTGAGCGGCCTGCCGCCCAAGGGCGATCCGGGCGAGCATCCGCCCTCGCTCGATCAGCCCGCGCCCACCGGCGGCGCGCCTGCCGGCCAGGGCAGCGCGCCGCCACCGGCCGCGCCGAGCCCCGCCGCACCCGCCCAAGCCGGCGGCAACACCGTGGATCAACATGCGGCGCCGCAGGCGAGCGCGGCCTATAACGGGATCGACGAATTCGTCGTCGTGTATCGGAAGGATGTCGATGGCGCGCGCTACGCGGCGATCTTCCGGCGCAGCGGGCTGTTCGGATGGAAGCTCAGCTCGATCGATCTGCATCGCTGAGCGTGCCGCGCCGGCAGGCGCGACGAGACATGATGAAGCAAATCGAGTGACATCATGCCGGTTGAAACAACCGGCATGATGTCGTCAGGCAGATGGCGCCAGTGGCTCCCTCCGCCGATATCGCGTCAGGCAGCGCCGCTGCCGGCCAGAGCGGCCTCGCGCTGCTCTTCGGACGAGGAGCAGGCCACCAGGATGCTGCAGGACACGCGATCGAGCAGTTGCGTATTGCCCGCGCCCATCCACCAGCGCGACAGGCCGCTGCGGCAGCGGTGGCCGACCACCACCAGGTCGGCAGTGAACCACCCCGCAGCAAGCTGCGGGGCATCTAAAACCATCGCGCTAAAACAGCGCGAGCTGATGATCCGAATGA
>JAYFRU010000033.1:0-13283 GCA_040946965.1 Burkholderia sp.
GCTTCATTCGGATCATCAGCTCGCGCTGTTTTAGCGCGATGGTTTTAGATGCCCCGCAGCTTGCTGCGGGGTGGTTCTCAAGGATCGGAAGATGCAACGGCAATTTCGGACCGCCCACGTGAAGCCGTCCCCGCGCGCAGCCTTCCCGCAGCGGTTCGGCACGCGCATTGCGGCGCGATCGTGCTGAGGGCTCCGAACGCCGCCAGGCGGCCGTGTCGACCGGACGTGGCGCGTACATGCGCATGCCGGTCCCGCGCTAAGCCGCGCGCCTGGTAACAGAAGATTTTCCCCAGATTCGCGCACCACGCGCATGCCGGTGTCGTGCCCTCGAAGCGCACGGCTGGCCCTCCGAACCGTCCGAACATGAACGCACCACAAGTTTTCGATCCGCATGGCGCGGCAACCGCCGTCGCTGCCGACCTCGCCCCGCGCCTGCGCGAAATCCCGTACAACTACACCTCGTTTTCCGACCGCGAAATCGTGATTCGCCTGCTCGGTGAGGAAGCCTGGGCCGCGCTCGACGAGCTGCGCGGCGAGCGCCGCACCGGTCGATCGGCGCGGATGCTGTACGAGGTGCTGGGCGACATCTGGGTGGTGCGTCGCAATCCCTACCTGCAGGACGACCTGCTCGACAATCCGAAGCGCCGCCAGATGCTGATCGACGCGCTGAGCCACCGGCTCGCGGAGATCGACAAGCGCCGCCAGGCCGACCTCTCCGAGCACGGCGACGAGCCGGGCCGCGAGCGCGCCTCGCGGGTGGCGATGCTGACGGTGGCCGCGCGCGGCGCGGTGGGCGCCTTCGCGCGCGAATTCGAGCAGATGGCCGAGCTGCGCCGCCGCGCCACCAAGGCGCTGGGCCGCTGCACGCAGAAGGACAACATCCGCTTCGACGGCCTGGCGCGGGTCTCGCACGTCACCGACGCCACCGACTGGCGCGTCGAGTACCCGTTCGTGATCCTCACGCCCGATACCGAGGCCGAGATCGCCGGCCTGATCAAGGCTTGCTTCGAGCTCGGCCTGACGGTGATCCCGCGCGGCGGCGGCACCGGCTACACGGGCGGCGCGGTGCCGCTCACGCCGCTCTCGGCCGTGATCAACACCGAGAAGCTGGAACAGCTCGGCGCGGTCGAGCTGTCCGAGCTGCCGGGCGTGGCACACAAGGTGCCGACCATCTTCTCGGGCGCCGGCGTGGTCACGCGCCGCGTGACGGAGGCGGCCGAGGCCGCCGGCTACGTGTCCGCAGTCGACCCGACCTCGCTCGACGCCTCCTGCATCGGCGGCAACGTGGCGATGAACGCGGGCGGCAAGAAGGCCGTGTTGTGGGGCACCGCGCTCGACAACCTGGCCTGGTGGCGGATGGTCGACCCGGATGGCAACTGGCTGGAAGTCACGCGCCATGAGCACAATCAGGGCAAGATCCACGACATCGCGATGGCGCGCTTCGAGCTGAAGTGGTTCGACGGCGCCCACGCGCCGGGCGAGAAGCTGATCAAGAGCGAGATGCTCGAGATCGAGGGCAAGCGCTTCCGCAAGGAAGGGCTCGGCAAGGACGTCACCGACAAGTTCCTGGCCGGCCTGCCGGGCGTGCAGAAGGAAGGTTGCGACGGGCTGATCACCTCGGCGCGCTGGGTGCTGCACAAGATGCCGGCGCACACGCGCACCGTCTGCCTGGAGTTCTTCGGCCAGGCGCGCGAGGCGATCCCGAGTATCGTCGAGATCAAGGACTACCTATTCGAGACCTCGAAGCAGGGCGGCGCGATCCTGGCGGGCCTGGAGCATCTCGACGAGCGCTACCTGCGCGCGGTCGGCTACGCCACCAAGAGCAAGCGCAACGCTTTCCCCAAGATGGTGCTGATCGGCGACATCGTCGGCGACGACGCCGATGCGGTGGCGGCCGCCACCTCGGAAGTAATCCGCATGGCCAACGGCAAGAGCGGCGAGGGTTTCGTCGCGGTCAGCGCCGAGGCCCGCAAGCGCTTCTGGCTGGACCGCAGTCGTACTGCGGCGATCGCGAAGCACACCAACGCCTTCAAGATTAACGAGGACGTGGTGATCCCGCTGAACCGGATGGGCGAGTACACCGACGCGATCGAGCGCATCAATATCGAGCTGTCGCTGAAGAACAAGCTGCAACTGGTGGACGCGCTGGAGGCCTTCTTCCGCACCGGCGACCTGCCGCTCGGCAAGAGCGACGACGCCAACGAGATCCCCAGCGCCGAACTGCTGGAAGATCGCGTGCAGCACGCGCTGGAACTGCTCAAGCAGGTGCGCGCGCGCTGGGAATTCCTGCGCGATCGGCTCGACATGCCGCTGCGCGAGGCCCAGCACTGCCTGGTCCAGCTCGGCTACGAGAAACTCGCGGCCACCTTCGCGGCGCGCGCCGACGCGCAGCCCGAGGCCAACGTGTTCCACATCACCCAGGACCGCACGGTGCGCGTGTCGTGGAAGCAGGAACTGCGCGCCGAGCTGCGCAACATCTTCAACGGCGGTGCCTTCAAGCCGATCCTCGACGAGGCGCAGGCGATCCACAAGCGCGTGCTGCGCGGCCGCGTGTTCGTCGCGCTGCACATGCACGCCGGCGACGGCAACGTCCACACCAACCTGCCGGTCAACTCCGACAACTATGAGATGCTGCAGGACGCGCATGCTGCGGTGGCGCGCATCATGCAGGTGGCGCGTTCGCTGGACGGCGTGATCTCGGGCGAGCACGGCATCGGCATCACCAAGCTGGAGTTCCTCACCGACGAGGAACTGCGCGAGTTCCGCGCCTACAAGCAGCGCGTCGATCCGAACGGCCGCTTCAACAAGGGCAAGCTGATGGACGGCGCCGATCTGCGCAACGCCTATACGCCCAGCTTCGGGCTGATGGGCTACGAGTCGCTGCTCATGCAGCAGTCCGACATCGGCGCGATCGCCGATTCGGTCAAGGACTGCCTGCGCTGCGGCAAGTGCAAGCCGGTATGCGCGACCCACGTGCCGCGCGCCAACCTGCTCTACAGCCCGCGCAACAAGATCCTCGCCACCTCGCTGCTGGTGGAGGCCTTCCTGTATGAGGAGCAGACGCGCCGCGGCGTGTCGATCAAGCACTGGGACGAGTTCAACGACGTGGCCGACCACTGCACGGTCTGCCACAAGTGCGCCACGCCCTGCCCGGTGAAGATCGACTTCGGCGACGTGACCATGAACATGCGCAACCTGCTGCGCAAGATGGGCAAGAAGAAGTTCAATCCGGGCCAGGCGGCCGGCATGTTCTTCCTGAATGCCACCAATCCGCAGACCATCAATGCCGCGCGCGGTGTGATGATGGGCGTCGGCTACAAGGCCCAGCGCCTGGCCAACGACATGCTCAAGAAGGTCACGAAGAAGCAGACCGCGCGGCCGCCCGCCACCACCGGCAAGCCGCCGGTGGTCGAGCAGGTGATCCACTTCGTGAACAAGAAGATGCCGGGCAACCTGCCGAAGAAGACCGCGCGCGCGCTGCTCGACATCGAGGACAACAAGATCGTGCCGATCATCCGCAACCCGAAGACCACCAGCGTGGATTCGGAAGCGGTGTTCTACTTCCCGGGTTGCGGCTCCGAGCGGCTGTTCTCGCAGGTCGGCCTGGCCACCCAGGCGATGCTGTGGGAGGCCGGCGTGCAGACCGTGCTGCCGCCGGGCTACCTGTGCTGCGGTTATCCGCAGCGGGGCTCGGGCCAGTACGACAAGGCCGAGAAGATCGTCACCGACAATCGCGTGCTGTTCCACCGTGTCGCGAACACGCTGAACTACCTCGACATCAAGACGGTGGTGGTGTCCTGCGGCACCTGCTACGACCAGCTCGCCGGTTACGAATTCGAGAAGATCTTCCCGGGCTGCCGGATCATCGACATCCACGAGTTCCTGCTCGAGAAGGGCATGAAGCTGGAGGGCGTGGCGGGCACTCGCTACATGTATCACGATCCCTGCCACACGCCGATCAAGACCATGGACCCGGTCAAGCTCGTCAACGAGCTGATGGGCGCCGAGAAGGACGGCTACCAGATCGCCAAGAACGACCGCTGCTGCGGCGAGTCGGGCACGCTGGCGGTCACGCGGCCGGACGTCTCGACCCAGATCCGCTTCCGCAAGGAGGAGGAGGTCCGCAAGGGCGCGGCGCGCCTGCGCAACATCCCGGTGGTGTCGGGTGACGGCGCGAGCGGCGCGGGCGAGGCCGAGGTGAAGATCCTGACCAGCTGCCCGTCCTGCCTGCAAGGGCTGTCGCGCTACAACGAGGATGCCAACATCGAGGCCGACTACATCGTCGTCGAGATCGCGCGCAACGTGCTCGGCGAGAACTGGATGGCCGACTACGTGGCCCGCGCCAACAACGGCGGGATCGAACGGGTCCTGGTGTAAAGTCGGGGCGTTCCCCTCTGCAAGGAACTGACGATGGATTGCGTATTCTGCCGCGAGGACGGCGGCGAACTGCTCTGGAAGGACGAGCGGCTGCGGGTGGTGCTGGCGAGCGGCGAAACCGATTACCCGGGCTTTTGCCGGGTGATCTGGCAGAAGCACGTGGCCGAGTTCTCCGACCTGGATCTGGCCGACCGTTCGCACCTGATGCTGGTGGTGGCGGCGGTCGAGCGCACCGTGCGCCGCGTGATGCAGCCCGACAAGGTCAATCTCGCGAGCCTCGGCAACCAGGTGCCGCACGTCCACTGGCACGTGATTCCGCGCTTCTCCAACGACGCGCACTTTCCGCAGCCGATCTGGGCGCCGCGCCAGCGCTCGGTGTCCGAGCCGCTGCTGCGGCTGCGCGCGGCGCAGGCCAGCCTGCTGCACAATGCGGTGCATGAGGAAATCGAATTGATCCTGAATGCGAGGAATGCATGAGTGGCCTGACCCCGACCACGCCGATTCCATCCGGCGTGGTGGTGCACGCGGTATCGCGCGTGCTCGAACTGCAGTACCCGAACGGCGAGAGCTATCGCATCCCGTTCGAGCTGATGCGTGTCTGTTCGCCGTCCGCCGAGGTACGCGGCCATGGTCCCGGCCAGGAGACGCTGCAGACCGGCAAGCGCGAGGTGTCGATCACGGCGCTCGAGGGGGGTGGCAACTACGCCTTGCAGCCGACCTTCTCGGACGGTCATTCGACCGGCATCTATTCGTGGGATCTGCTGTATGAGCTCGCGACGCACCAGGATGCGCTCTGGCGCGACTATTTCGACAGATTGCAGGCGGCCGGCGTCGAGCGCGACGCGCCGATGCCCGGGGCGGGCGCCCCGCGCGGCCACTGCCACTGATTGTTGACCACCGACTGAACCGACGGCGCCGCATCCAGCGCCGTCTTGCCATTTCCAGAGGATTCACGCGATGAGCAAAACTCACTTCGGTTTCGAGACTGTCGACGAGGGCGATAAGGCGAAAAAGGTAGCGGGGGTGTTCCACTCGGTCGCGAGCAACTACGACCTGATGAACGACCTGATGTCGGCCGACATGCACCGGGCCTGGAAGGCCTTCACGATCGCCCAGGCGAACGTGCGCCCCGGCTACAAGGTGCTCGACATCGCGGCCGGCACCGGCGACCTGACCAGGGCCTTCGCCAAGGCCGCCGGCCCGACCGGCGAGGTCTGGCATACCGATATCAACGAATCGATGCTGCGGGTGGGGCGCGACCGCCTGATCGACAAGGGGGTGGTCACGCCCTCGCTGCTCTGCGACGCCGAGAAGAACCCGTTCCCCGACAACTACTTCGACGTGGTGACGGTCGCCTTCGGGCTGCGCAACATGACCCGCAAGGAGGGCGCACTGGCCGAGATGCGCCGGGTCACCAAGCCGGGCGGCCGGGTGATGGTGCTCGAATTCTCGAAAGTGTGGGACCCGTTGAAGAAAGCCTACGACTTGTATTCTTTCAAAGTATTACCGTGGTTGGGCGATAAATTCGCGAAAGATGCCGACAGTTATCGGTATTTGGCTGAATCTATCCGCATGCATCCGGATCAGGACACCCTGAAGACGATGATGGAACTCGCTGGTCTCGACGCCGTCAAATATTACAATTTGTCAGGCGGCGTGGTAGCGTTACACCTCGGAACCAAGTATTGAGGGGTTCTTCCCATACAGTTGTCTTTCAATTTGGAGATGGTGATGTCTGATTCCCGTTCGTTCAACAACCGCAGCAAGCAGCCGAGGCCGTTGGCACGACGGATCGGCACCCTGTTCATGGTCGGCCTGCTGACGGCCGGCACCTTCGCGTCGCTCGATGCGGAAGCCAGACGGATGGGCGGCGGGCGCAGCGTCGACCGCCAGTCGCAGATGGTCCCGCAGCGCCAGGCCACGCCGCCGGCGCAGCAGCAGCCGATGCAGCAGGCGGCGCCGGCCCGGCGCGGCGCGCAGCCGGCACCGGCCGCGCAGCCGAACCGCTCGCGCTGGCTCGGGCCGCTCGCCGGCCTGGCAGCCGGTCTCGGCATCGCGGCCCTGCTGTCGCACTTCGGCCTGGGCGGCGCCTTCGCCAGCATGATGGCCAACGCGATTGTGATCGCGCTGCTGGCCTTCATCGGCATCTGGATCGTGCGCAAGCTGATGAACCGCAATCGCAAGCCCGAGCCGGCCTACGCGGGCGCGGGTTCGTCGATGAACTGCGGCGGCTACGATGCGGGTTCGAGCGGCGGTTACGCGAGCCAGGGTCAAAGCTATGCCCCGACGCCGTCGCAACCGGCTTCGTCGAGCAGCTATGCCAACGAGGCGGCCGGCGTGTTCGGCGGCGGTGCGGCAGCTGGTGCGGGCCTGGCGGCTGCCGGCGCGACGCCGTCGGTGCCGGTCGGCTTCGACAGCGAGGCCTTCGTGCGTAACGCCAAGGTCTACTTCATCCGCCTCCAGGCTGCCTGGGACGAAGGCAACATGTCCGACATCCGCGAATTCACCACGCCGGAGATGTTCGCCGAGGTGAAGGTCGACCTGGCCTCGCGCGGCGTGGACAAGAACCAGACCGACGTGGTGCAGCTCGAGGCCGAACTGCTCGGCGTCGAGGAGCGCGGTAGCCAGTACGAGGCGAGCGTGCGCTTCCATGGCCTGATCCGCGAGGCGCCGGGTGCATCGGCCGAGCCGTTCGAGGAGGTCTGGAACCTCACCAAGTCGGGCAACGAAGGCTGGCTGCTGGCCGGCATCCAGCAGATCAACCTGCACTGAGCGATGGCGGCGCGCCGGCCCTGACGCATCCGGTATCAAGCCGGAACAGGGCCGGACCGATCCGACGTTACAATAGAAACCCGCGCGGGCACCCTGCTTGCGCGGGTTTTTTACTCAGTCCGATGATCTTTGCCGCCAAGTCTGTCGCCGCTGCTGTCAACCATCTGCTCGCCCGCGAATCCTGGGCGCGCGAACGCCTGATTCCCTACGCCGGAAAAACCGCCCGGCTCGAATTCCCGCCGCTCACCCTGTTGCTGCTGGTGCAGCCTGATGGCTATTTCGCCGCCGTCGAGGTGCACGAGGCGCCGCAGCCGGACGTCTCGATCGCCCTGGGCGGCGCGCGGCAGTCGCCGTTCGACGCCGTCACGGCCTTCGTGCAGGGCGGCCAGGCCGCCGTCATGAAGCACGTCAAGCTGGAAGGCGATGCCGAATTCGCCACCCAGCTCGTCAAGCTCGCCGAACACCTGCGCTGGGAGCCCGAGGAGGATCTCGCGCGCGTGCTCGGCGACGCTCCCGCCCATCGGGTCACCACCCTGGTGCGCTCGGCGGGTGACCAGGCGCGTCGTACCGGCCGTAATCTGCTTGACTCGCTGAGCGAATACTTTCTCGATGAGAACCCGCAGGTCGTGCGCCGCGCCGCGCTCGGCGAGTTCGACACCGAGCTGGCGCGCGCGCGCGATGCCCTGGCCCGCGTCGAGAAGCGAATCGAGCGCCTAGAACAACAATCCGGCACACCGGCGGGCGGCAGCCCGCGCGGTGGGCACTGAGGGCTGTACCGCATGCGCATTTTCCGTTTCATCAAAATCGTCTACACCGTGATCCGCTTCGGCCTCGACGAGGTCATGCTGTCGCGCATCGACGATCGCCGCGTCAAGCTGCTGCTGCGCATCACCACCATCGGCCGCCGTTTTTCCGATCCGCCTGCGGTACGGCTGCGCCGTGCACTCGAAAGCCTGGGGCCGATCTTCGTGAAGTTCGGCCAGATGCTGTCGACGCGCCGCGACGTGCTGCCGCCCGATTTCGCGATCGAGCTCACCAAGCTGCAGGACCAGGTGCCGCCCTTCGATTCGGCGCTGGCCATGTCGCTGGTCGAGAAATCGCTGGGCGCGCCGATCAGCGTGCTGTTCGACGAGTTCGAGCCGGTGCCGGTGGCCAGCGCCTCGATCGCCCAGGTGCACTTCGCCAAGCTCAAGGACGGCGTGCACGCCGGCAAGGAAGTGGCCGTCAAGGTGCTGCGCCCGAACATGCTGCCGGTGATCGACTCGGACATGGCGCTGTTGCGCGACATCGCCACCTGGGCCGAGCGGCTCTGGCCCGACAGCCGGCGGCTCAAGCCGCGCGAGGTGGTGGCCGAGTTCGACAAGTACCTGCACGACGAGCTCGACTTGATGCGCGAGGCCGCCAACGGCAGCCAGCTGCGCCGCAACTTCGCCGGGCTCGGCCTGCTGCTGGTGCCGGAGATGTTCTGGGACTACAGCTCTTCCTCGGTGCTGGTGATGGAGCGCATGAAGGGCGTGCCGATCAGCCAGGTCGGCACGTTGCGCGCGGCCGGCGTCGACATCCCCAAGCTGGCGCGCGAGGGCGTCGAGATCTTCTTCACCCAGGTGTTCCGCGACGGCTTCTTCCATGCTGACATGCACCCGGGCAATGTGTTCGTGAGCCTCGACCCGTACCACTTCGGCCGCTACATCGCGCTCGACTTCGGCATCGTCGGGGCGCTCTCGGACTTCGACAAGAACTATCTGGCGCAGAACTTCCTGGCCTTCTTCAAGCGCGACTACCATCGCGTCGCTACCCTGCATCTGGAGTCGGGCTGGGTGCCGCCGCATACGCGCGTGGAGGAGCTCGAGAGCGCGATCCGCGCGGTCTGCGAGCCGTATTTCGACCGCGCGCTGAAGGACATTTCGCTGGGCCAGGTGCTGATGCGCCTGTTCTCGACCTCGCGCCGCTTCAACGTCGAGATCCAGCCGCAACTGGTGCTGCTGCAGAAGACCATGCTCAATATCGAGGGCCTGGGCCGTTCGCTCGATCCGGAACTCGATCTCTGGAAGACCGCCAAGCCCTATCTCGAACGCTGGATGGCCGAGCAGATCGGCCTGCGCGGCTGGTACGAGCGCTTCAAGGTCGAGGCGCCGCAATGGAGCAAGACGCTGCCGCAACTGCCGCGCCTAATCCACCAGGCATTCGAGGAGCGGCATAATTCGCCGCGCGGGCTCAGCGACGAGCTGATGCAGCAGATCCTGACCGGACAGAAGCGCACCAACCGGTTGTTGCAGGCCCTGCTGGTATTCGGGCTGGCGGTCGGCGTCGGCGCGATCGTGGCGCGCGTGCTGCTGGTGCTGGCGGCCGGCGCCTGAGCGCGGCGAGCGACGAGTGCTCCGGCGGGGTGATTGGCGGCGAGGGTTCGCCACGCCTCGGCGGCGGCCGAATCGGGAGAGCAGATGAGCGATACCAGCAAGCAACCCGGCCCGGCAGCCGACTTCGCGAGCCGCGATCCGGGTTGCGCCGCGTTCTGGGACGAACGTTTCGAACGCGGTTTCGTGCCCTGGGACCTGGCGCGCGCGCCCGATGCGTTCGCCGCCTTCGCGGCCGCTCGCTCGCCGTGCCCGGTGCTGATTCCCGGCTGCGGCAGCGCGCATGAGGCGCTCTGGCTGGCACGCGCCGGCTGGCCGGTGAAGGCGATCGATTTCTCGGCGAGCGCGGTGGCCACGGCGCGCCGGCAGTTGGGCGAGCATGCCGAACTGGTGGAGGAAGCCGATTTTTTCACCTACACGCCGCCGTTCCGGCCGCAATGGATCTACGAGCGGGCCTTCCTCTGCGCGCTGCCGCCCGCGCGCTGGGCCGACTACGCGGCGCGGATGGCCGAACTGCTGCCCGAGGGCGGCTTGCTGGCCGGTTGCTTCTTCATCGGCGCGACGCCCAAGGGGCCGCCGTTCGGGATCGACCGCGATGCGCTCAATGCCTTGCTCGCTCCGTATTTCACGTTGGAGGAAGCGCATCCGGTCGCGGATTCGCTGCCGGTGTTCGAAGGGCGCGAGCAATGGCTCAGCTGGTGCCGTCGCTCGGGGAGCTGAGCGGGCTTTCGGATATAATTCAAGATTTTGCAAGACGTTTCTAGTTTCTGCGGGAAAAGATCATGCCGATTTACTCCTATCGTCCTATCGTTGCGATACATGCGGTTTCGCCAAGGACGTGCTCCAGAAGATGAGCGACGCGCCGCTGTCCGTTTGCCCGGAATGCGGCAAGGATGCCTTTCGCAAGCAGGTCACCGCAGCCGGGTTCCAGTTGAAGGGTTCGGGCTGGTACGTGACCGACTTTCGGGGCGGTTCGGCCGGCACCAGTGCCGCCACCACCAGCGCGCCGGCCGAGGCCGGCGGCAGTACCTCCGGCGGGGAGGCGGCCGCCAGCGGCGATACCTGATCGTCCGACGCCTGGCCCGGGCGGCGGCTTGTGCGTGCCGAGGTCCGGCGTGCTTACCTGACGGCAGATGATGAAGAAGACGACCCTCAAAACGGTATTCCTGACCGGCCTGCTGGTCCTCGTTCCGCTGGCGATCACGCTGTGGGTGCTCGGCTCGGTGATCGGCATCATGGACCAGACCTTGCTGCTGCTGCCCGAGTCCTGGCAGCCCAAGCGCCTGCTGGGCTTCCACCTGCCCGGCATCGGCGCGGTCCTGACGCTGGCCTTCATCTTCATCGTCGGGCTGGCCACGCAGAATTTCATCGGCCAGAAGCTGGTCACATGGTGGAATGCGGTGGTGCGGCACATCCCGGTGGTCGGGCCGATCTACACCAGCGTCAAGCAGGTCTCGGACACGCTGCTGTCGAGCAGCGGCAATGCCTTCCGCAAGGCGCTGCTGATCGAGTACCCGCGCCGCAGTTCCTATGCGATCGCGTTTCTGACCGGCGTGCCGGGCGGCGACGTGGTCAACCACCTGAAGGAAGAGTACGTGAGCGTCTACGTGCCGACCACGCCGAACCCCACCTCGGGCTTCTTCCTGATGGTGCCGAAAAGCGAGGTGGTCGAGCTCGACATGTCGGTCGACGCCGCGCTGAAGTACATCGTCTCGATGGGCGTGGTCGCGCCCTCGGTGCCCGTGCCCGCACCGGCGCGACCGCCCGTCGAGCCGCCGCTGTAATTTCCGGGCACCAGCCGCGCCCCGTTGATCAAAAACCGAACGAAAGCAAACATCATGTCGATGCGAACTGAATACTGCGGTCTCGTGACCGAACACCTGCTGGGCCAAACCGTGTCGCTGTGCGGCTGGGTGCATCGCCGCCGCGATCACGGCGGTGTGATCTTCATCGACCTGCGCGATCGTGAAGGCCTCGTGCAGGTGGTATGCGATCCGGATCGCGCCGAGATGTTCGCGGCCGCCGAAGGGGTGCGCAACGAGTTCTGCATCCAGGTCAAGGGCCTGGTGCGCGGCCGTCCGGACGGCACGATCAACGCGGGCCTCAAGAGCGGCAAGATCGAGGTGCTGTGCCACGAGCTGACGGTGCTAAACCCGTCGGTCACGCCGCCGTTCCAGCTCGACGACGACAACCTCTCCGAAACCACGCGCCTCACGCATCGCGTGCTCGACCTGCGTCGCCCGCACATGCAGAACAACCTACGCCTGCGCTACCGCGTGGCGATCGAGGTACGCAAGTACCTGGACGAGCAGGGCTTCATCGACATCGAAACGCCGATGCTCACCAAGAGCACGCCGGAAGGCGCGCGCGACTACCTGGTGCCCTCGCGCGTCAACGCGGGCCAGTTCTTCGCGCTGCCGCAGTCGCCGCAGCTGTTCAAGCAGCTGCTGATGGTGGCGAACTTCGATCGCTACTACCAGATCACCAAGTGCTTCCGCGACGAGGACCTGCGCGCCGACCGCCAGCCCGAATTCACCCAGATCGACTGCGAGACCTCGTTCCTCGGCGAACAGGAGATCCGCGACCTGTTCGAGGAAATGATCCGCCACGTCTTCAAGAAGACGATCGGCGTCGAGCTCGACACGGGCTTCCCGGTGATGCCGTATTCGGAAGCGATGGCGCGTTTCGGCTCGGACAAGCCGGACCTGCGCGTCAAGCTCGAATTCACCGAGCTGACCGATGCCATGAAGGACGTCGAGTTCAAGGTGTTCAGCACGCCGGCCAACTCGAAGGACGGCCGTGTCGCGGCGCTGCGCGTGCCCAAGGGCAGCGAACTCACGCGCGGCGATATCGACGGCTACACCGAATTCGTGCGCATCTACGGCGCCAAGGGCCTGGCCTGGATCAAGGTCAATGAGAAGGCGAAGGGCCGCGACGGCCTGCAGAGCCCGATCGTCAAGAACCTGCACGACGCCTCGATCGCGGCGATCCTGGAGCGCACCGTCGCCCAGGACGGCGACATCATCTTCTTCGCGGCGGATCGCGCGAAGGTGGTCAACGACAGCCTCGGCGCGCTGCGCCTGAAGATCGGCCACTCGGAATTCGGCAAGGCCAACGGCCTGATCGAATCGGGCTGGAAGCCGCTGTGGGTGATCGACTTCCCGATGTTCGAGTACGACGAGGACGAGGTCCGCTACGTGGCCGCGCACCATCCGTTCACGAGCCCGAAGGACGAGCACCTCGAGTACCTCGAGACCGACCCGGGCCGGTGCTTGGCCAAGGCCTACGACATGGTGCTGAACGGCTGGGAAATCGGCGGCGGCTCGGTGCGGATCTTCCAGGAAGACGTGCAGAGCAAGGTCTTCCGCGCGCTGAAGATCGGGCCGGAGGAAGCGCAGGCGAAGTTCGGCTTCCTGCTCGACGCGCTGCAATACGGCGCGCCCCCGCACGGTGGCATCGCCTTCGGCCTGGACCGTATCGTCACGATGATGGCCGGCGCCGATTCGATCCGCGACGTGATCGCGTTCCCGAAGACCCAGCGCGCGCAGGATCTGCTCACACAGGCGCCGAGCCCGGTCGACGAGCGCCAGCTGAAGGAACTGCACATCCGTCTGCGCCAGCCGGAAGCGCCGAAGGCTTGAGGCATCGCGCGAGGCCGCGCATGAAAAAACCCTGCCGGCGGCAACGCCGGCAGGGTTTTTTATCGTAAGCGCTCAGCGAACCCGCTCTTACGGCGCAGAAGCCAGCGAGGTACACCTGGTATTTTCAGCGCACTGAGGA
>JAYFRU010000034.1:0-13091 GCA_040946965.1 Burkholderia sp.
CGGGCCATCTCGACGCGATGGTCGACGCGAGCGTGAAAAACTAACTCGAAAACCTCGATCCAACACCGCGGCGCGGCGCGAGGCAATCGCCCCGCGCCGCGCGTCAAACCTCGAACCTCATCGATCTCAACCGAGCCAGCGGCGCGCGTTGCGGAACACGCGCATCCACGGGCTGGCCTCGCCCCAGCCTTCGGGCGCCCAGCTCATCTGTGCGGTGCGATGCACGCGCTCCATGTGCGGCATCAGCACGGTGAAGCGGCCGTCGGCCGCGGTGACCGAAGTGATGCCTTGCGGCGAGCCGTTCGGATTGAACGGGTAGCGCTCGGTGGCCTCGCCGCGGTGGTCGACGAAGCGCATCGCCACGGCCACGCGGCCGGCATCGCCCTGCTGCGAGAAGTCGGCGAAACCCTCGCCGTGCGCCACCGCCACCGGAATGCGCGAGCCTTCCATGCCGGCGAAGAAGAGCGACGGCGAGGACTGCACCTCGACAAACGAGAAACGCGCCTCGAACTGCTCGGACTTGTTGCGCGTGAACTTCGGCCAGGCCCCGGCGCCGGGGATCATCGAGGCCAGGCTCGACAGCATCTGGCAGCCATTGCAGATGCCGAGCGCGAAGGTATCGGGGCGCGCGAAGAAGGTCGAGAACATCTCGGCCAGGCCGTCGTTGAAGCGGATCGTCTTGGCCCAACCCTCGCCGGCGCCGAGCACGTCGCCATACGAGAAGCCGCCACAAGCTACCGCGCCGGCGAAATCGGCCAAGTTGGCGCGGCCGGCCAGCAGGTCGCTCATGTGCACGTCGTGCGCGTCGAAGCCGGCGCGATCGAAGGCATAGGCGGTTTCCAGGTGCGAATTCACGCCCTGCTCGCGCAGGATCGCGACGCGCGGGCGCGCGCCCGTGGCGATGAACGGCGCGGCCACGTCCTCGGCGGCGTCGAAGCTCAGCACCGGCTGCATGCCCGGGTCGGCCGCGTCGAGCAGCGCGTCGTATTCGGCATCGGCGCAGGCCGGGTTGTCGCGCAGGCGCGCGATGCGCCAGCTCACGTCGGTCCAGGCGCGTTGCAGTTCGGCGCGCGGCGCGTCGTAGATTTTCTTCGCGTCGCGGAACACCTCGATGCGGTCGCGCTCGTTGACCGAGCCGATCACGTGCGAGCAGGTCGACAGGCCGTGTTCGCGCAGCGCGGCGAGCACCGCGTCGCGATTCGCAGCACGCACCTGCACCACCGCGCCGAGCTCCTCGCTGAACAGCGCGCGGATCGTGCGGTCCTCGCGGCGGCCGCTGGTCTGCTTGGCCCAGTCCTTGGCGTCGCCGTAGTCGGATTCATGGTTCGGGTCGAGCGTCAGCATGTCGACGTTGATCGACACGCCGGCGTGTCCCGCAAAGGCCATTTCGCAGACGGTCGCCCACAGGCCGCCGTCCGAGCGGTCGTGGTAGGCGAGCAGCTTGCCCTGCGCGTTCAGCGACTGGATCGCCGTGAAGAAGCGCTTGAGGTCTTGCGCGTCGTCGACGTCGGGCACCGAATCGCCCACCTGCTGCGTGACCTGGGCGAGGATGCTGCCGCCCATGCGGTTCTTGCCGCGGCCCAAGTCGATCGAGATCAGCACGCTGTCGCCGATCTCGGCCACGCGGCGCAGTTGCGGCGTGAGGTGCCTGCGCACGTCCTCGACCGGCGCGAACGCGGAGATGATCAGCGACACCGGCGAAACCACTTCCTTGACCACGCCGCTGTCGTTCCACTTGGTCTTCATCGACAGCGAATCCTTGCCGACCGGGATGCCGATGCCCAGCGCCGGGCACAGCTCCATGCCGATCGCCTTGACCGTGTCGTAGAGCGCGGCGTCCTCGCCGGCGGTGCCGCACGAGGCCATCCAGTTGGCCGACAGCTTGAGCTTGTCGAGCGAGGCGATCGGCGCGGCGGCGATGTTGGTGATCGCCTCGCCCACCGCCATGCGACCCGAGGCCGGCGCGTCGATCACGGCCAGCGGCGTGCGCTCGGCCATTGTCATCGCCTCGCCGGCGAAACCGGCGTAGTCGAGCGCGGTCACCGCGCAATCGGCCACCGGCACCTGCCAGGGGCCGACCATCTGGTCGCGCACTGAGGTGCCGCCGACCGAGCGGTCGCCGATCGTGATCAGGAAGGACTTGCTGGCCACCGTCGGGTGCTTCAGCACGCTGACGGCCGCATCGGCCAGCGACACGCCGGTCACGTCGACCGGGATGCGCTCGACCGCCACGCGCGCCACGTCGCGATGCATCTTGGGCGGCTTGCCGAGCAGCACGTCCATCGGCATGTCGACCGGGAAACCGTCCTGGCCTTCGGCGAGATCGTCGACCAGCTTCAGCTCGCGCGCCTCGGTGGCCACGCCGATCACGGCGAACGGGCAGCGCTCGCGCGTGCAGATCGCCTCGAAGCGCGGCAGGTCGGCCGGCGCGATCGCCAGGACATAACGCTCCTGCGATTCGTTCGACCAGATCTCGCGCGGCGACAGCCCGCTTTCCTCGAGCTGGATCTTGCGCAGCTCGAAGCGCGCGCCCTTGTCGGCGCCGTCGACCAGTTCGGGGAAGGCGTTCGACAGGCCGCCCGCGCCCACGTCGTGGATCGACAGGATCGGGTTGGCGTCGCCGAGCTGCCAGCAACCGTTGATCACTTCCTGGGCACGCCGCTCGATTTCCGGGTTGCCGCGCTGCACCGAGTCGAAGTCGAGCTCGGCCGTGTTCGCGCCGGTGGCCATCGAGCTGGCCGCGCCGCCGCCCATGCCGATGCGCATGCCGGGGCCGCCGATCTGGATCAGCAGGGTGCCGGCCGGCAGGTCGTGCTTGTGGGTATGCCCATCGGAAACATTGCCGATGCCGCCGGCGATCATGATCGGCTTGTGGTAGCCGCGCCCGGTACCGCCGACGTTCTGTTCGTAAACGCGGAAGTAGCCGCCCAGGTTCGGGCGGCCGAATTCATTGTTGAAGGCGGCGCCGCCGAGCGGGCCGTCGATCATGATCTGCAGCGGGGAGGCGATGCGGTCCGGGCGGCCATAGGGCGCGTGGGCATCGGCCGGGTTGCGCTCGGCCACCGGCTGGGCGGCGTCGCGGGCGTTTTCCCAGGCTGCGCGCGCGCCGGGCAGGTCCAGGTTGGAAACCGTGAAGCCGATCAGGCCGGCCTTCGGACGGGCGCCGCGGCCGGTCGCGCCTTCGTCGCGGATTTCGCCGCCCGCACCCGTCGCGGCGCCGGCGAACGGCGAGATCGCGGTCGGGTGGTTGTGCGTCTCCACCTTCATCAGGGTGTGCGTCAGCTCGCTGTAGCGGCCGTATTGCTCGGCGGGCCGGCCGTCGGCGCCGGCGCCGCGCGGGAACCAGCGCTCGGCCTGCGCGCCGCGCATGATCGAGGAATTGTCCGAATAGGCCACGATGGTGCCCTGTGGGCTCATCTTCTCGGTGTTGCGGATCATCGCGAACAGCGACATGTCCTGCTTCGCGCCGTCGATGGTCCAGTCGGCGTTGAAGATCTTGTGGCGGCAGTGCTCGCTGTTGGCCTGCGCGAACATCATCAGCTCGACGTCGGTGGGGTTGCGCTCCAGCTTGGTGCAGGCATCGACCAAGTAGACGATCTCGTCCTCGGCCAGCGCGAGGCCCAGCTCGACGTTGGCCGCCTCCAGCGCGGCGCGGTCCTGGCCGAGCACGTCGACGCGGCCCAGCGGCTTGGCCGGCAGTTCGTCGAACAGGTGGTGCGCATCCGCGCGCGCGGCCACCACGCTTTCCGTCATGCGGTCGTGCAGCGCGGCGACCACCTCCGGCGAGAGCGCCTTCTTGCCGCCCATGCCCAGCAGGCCGGGCTTCAGCGTGATCGTGAACTCGACGCCGCGCTCGATGCGGCGCACCGAGGCGAGCCCGCAATGCAGGGCGATGTCGGTCGCCTTGCTGGCCCACGGCGACACCGTGCCGATACGCGGCAGCACGATGAAGGTTTCGGTTTCGGTCGCGCCCTTCTCGGCGGCCGGCTCGAACGGCGCGCCGTAGTGCATCAGCGCGTCGATGCGGGCCGACTCATCGGCCGACAGCGGCTCGGACGCGTTGACGAAGTGCAGGTACTGGCCGCGGATTGCGACGATATCGCCGTCGATCTGCTTGAGCGTGTCGAGCAGGCGAGTCTGGCGGAAATCGGAAAGGGCGGCGGCGCCGGGAAAACACGAGCAGTGAGCCATGGGCTGGACGGACATCGATGAGTCGCGCGAGTCGGCGACATTGGGGCGAAAGGAAGGCCACAATTATACCCGGAAGTCATGCCGCCGAAGCCGCCTGTAAGCCTTTCCGAGGCCACCGCGCCACGCCGGATCCGGCCAGGGCGGCTGGCCGCGTGCGGGGCCGGCGCTGCCGTGGCGGCGGCCGGGCGCCGCCGCGAGCACCCGGTTTGGCGCTATCATTCGTGGTTCACCGGGTTCCACACGGCCCGCACGGAAGACCAGACCCGGGTCGCGACGCGGCTCGTTTTCGAATCACAACATGGATGTCATCGTCATCGGCGGCGGGATCGGCGGCGTCGCCACCGCCTACCAGCTGCGCGCCGCCGGTCACCGCGTCTGCCTGGTCGAGCGCCACGCTACCGTCGCCCAGGGCGCCACCTACGGGCATGGCGGCCTGGTGCTGCCCACCCCGCTCGACGTCTGGTTCGGTCCGACCTTCATGCACCATCGCCGCGCGCTCAGGAGCGGCGTGGTCTACAAACCGGGCTTGAACGGCCCGCTGCGCCGCTTCACGCGCGAACTGGCCAAGCTGCGCGAGCCCGAGGCCTTTGCCGCGCATTACGCGAAACTCAAGCCGCTGGTCGACCCGTTGCGCGAATCGATCGCCGATATCGAGCACCGCTTCGGCCTCGAGTTCGAGCAGTGCCCCGGCGTGCTGCACGTGATCCGCGAGCTGCGGGAATGGGCCGCCGCCCAGCCCGCGCTGGAGTTGCTGCGCACCTACGAAGTCCCGCACCAGATCCTCGACGCCGGGCAATGCGCGGCGCTCGAGCACTCGGTGCCGGCCGACCCGCCCTTCGCAGGCGGCGTGCTGCTCGAGTTCGAGCGCACTGCGAACTGTCCCCTGTTCTCCAAGCTGGTCAAGCAGACCCTCGACGAACACGGCGTGCAGTTCTGCTTCGGCCGCGCCGTCACGGCAATCCGCGTCGAGGCCAACCGCGCGGCGGTGGAACTGGCGCCGGAGCCGGGCGACCGGCTCGGCGCGCGCGGCAAGGAAGTCGACGTGATCTCGGCCGACGCGGTGGTGATCGCCGCCGACACCGGCAGCGTGCCGTTGCTGGCCAGGCTCGGTATCGAACTGCCGTTGCACCGGGTACGCGTCAATGCGCTGACCGCGCCGGTCGCCTACGAGGAACACGCGCCGCACCTGAGCGTGGTCGATTCGATCAAGCGCATCACCATGACGCGCATGCACCAGCGCGTGCGGATCAGCGGCGCGCCGATCCTGCAGAACGAGAAGGACATCGACAAGCCACTGCCCGAGGCGCTCAACGACGAGGCGCGGGCCCTGCTCGGCCAGGCCACCCACGACTGGATCCCCCCGGGCGCGGCGAAGATCTTGGCCGCGCTGCCCTGGCAGGCCACGCGCCTGCTGTCGCCGGACGGGCTGCCGGTGGTCGGGCCCGACACGCTCGCCGCGCTCCACGTGGACCGCTTCGCCACCTGACGCCGTCCTCGCGCGGCGCCTCGACCGGCCGCCCCGGCGGGCCCTCCCGACATGACGCCGCTCGCCCCGTTCGCCTCGCTGTTTGCCGCCCCGCCCTCGCCGAACGCCCGGCCCGCCGATCCGTTCGACGCCCCGCTCGCCCATCTGCCCCAGGCGCTGTCCAGCGTCGCCGACCTGCGCGCCGCCGAAGCCGAGGCCGCCGCCGCGCTGCCGCCGCATACGCTGATGGCGCGTGCCGGCGCCGCAGCCGCGCGCTGGCTGGCCGAGCGCGGCGAACGCGAGGCCCGCCCGGTCTGGCTCGCGGCCGGCCCCGGCAACAATGGCGGCGACGCGCTGGTCGCTGCGGCCGAGTTGTTGCGGCTCGGCGTGCAGGTCGAGGTCTGCCTGCCGGTCGAGCCGAAACCCGAGGACGCGCGCTGGGCCCTCGAATTCGCCCGCGAGGCCGGCGTGCCGATCTCGCCCGAGCCGCCCGCCTCGCTCGATGCCTATGGCTGGTGCATCGACGGCCTGTTCGGGATCGGCCTGGCACGGCCCGTGGCGGGCCCGTTCGCGGCGCTCGCCGAGGCGCTGTCGGCGCGCTCGCGCGGCCTGGGTCGCGTGCTCGCGCTCGATGTGCCGAGCGGCATCGATGCCGACAGCGGCGCGCGCGTCGGCGACGACCCCGCCGTCACCGCCACGCACACGCTGAGCTTCTTCGCTGCCAAGCCGGGCCTGTATTTCGGCGACGGCCGCGACCATGCCGGCGAGATCGCGGTCGACACGCTCGAGGCGGCACCGGCCCGGCCGTCCGCCATCCTCAACGCGCCGGCCCTGTTCGCGCCGTACTGGCCCACGCGCGGCGGCGCCTCGCACAAGGGCAGCTTCGGCAGCGTGGCGATCGTCGGCGGCGACACCGGCATGTGCGGCGCCGCGATCCTGGCCGCCCGCGCCGCGCTGCATGCCGGCGCGGGCAAGGTTCACGTCGGCTTCGTCGGCGACGATGCGCCGCCCTACGACCCGCCCTTCCCCGAACTGATGCTGCATCCGGCGCGCTCGCTGAATACCGAGGGGCTCAGCGCGATCGGCATCGGCTGCGGGCTGGGCACGCGCGAGCGCGCGATCGAGACGCTACGCGAGACCCTCGCGCTCGAACTGCCCCTGATCGTCGATGCCGATGCGCTGAACCTGATCGCCGTGCATGCCGAGTTGCACTCGGCCCTGGTCAAGCGCGGCGTGCGCCACGCCGTGTCGATCCTGACCCCGCATCCGCTCGAAGCCGCGCGCCTGCTCGGCACCCGCACCGCCGAGATCCAGGGCGATCGCCTGGCCGCCGCCCGCGAACTGGCGGCACGCTTTCACGCGATCGCGGTGCTCAAGGGCTCGGGCACGGTGATTGCCGAGCCGGCCGGGCGCGTCGCCGTCAACCCGACCGGCAACGCCGCGCTCTCCACCGGCGGCACCGGCGACGTGCTCGGCGGCCTGATCGCGGCCTTCGCCGCGCAGCGCCTGCCGGCCTGGGAGGCCGCGCTGGCGGGCGTCTACCTGCATGGCCTGGCGGCCGACTGCCTGACCACGCTCGGTGCCGGCCCAGTGGGCCTGGCCGCCGGTGAACTGGCACCGGCCGTGCGCCAGCTGCTGAACCGTCACTTTTACTCTCGCCTCGCGCCGTCGCCAGTGTGAGGCCGCTATACTGGATGGCCCCGCGCGCGCTCGATCGATTTCGATTCCGAACGCATCGCGCGCGGCTTCGCAGTCCCTGGTAGTCCGCCGGCACGTGGCGCATCCCGCCGCCCACGCCTTCCGAGTCACGACAGTTTCGCCAGAACCGATATGACGCTGAATTCGCTCCCCGCTTGGTCCGCCCTCCAATCGCACTACGACGAGATCCGCGACGCGCAGTTGCGCGACTGGTTCGCCCCCGCCAACGACCCCGCGCCGACGCGCGCCGAACGCTTCACTGTGGCGGGCGCCGGCCTCGCGATCGACTTCTCGAAGAATCGCATCACCGACGCGACGCTGAAGCTGCTGGTGCAGCTCGCGCGCGAAGCCGGCGTCGAGGCACGCCGCGACGCGATGTTCGCCGGCGAGGTGGTCAACCCGACCGAGGGACGCGCCGCCCTGCACACCGCGCTACGCGCGAGCTCGCCCGACGCGCCCTTCCATGCCCAGGTGCTGGCCGAGCGCAAGAAGATGGCCGCCTTCGCCGAGCAGGTCCGCGACGGCCGCTGGACCGGCTACAGCGACAAGCGCATCCGCCATGTGATCAACATCGGCATCGGCGGCTCGGACCTGGGCCCGAAGATGGTAGTGCACGCACTCGACCACCTCGCCACGCGCGAGCTGTCCTGCGCCTTCGTCTCGAACGTGGACGGCGCGGATCTTTCCCGCGCGCTGGAGCCCTGCGATCCCGAGGAAACGCTGGTGATCGTGGTCTCGAAGACCTTCACCACGCTCGAGACCATGACCAATGCGCGCTCGGCCCGCGACTGGCTGCTCGCGCACGGCTGCCCCGAGAACGCGCTGGCGAAACACTTCGTCGGCGTCTCGGCCAACCCGGCGGAAGTGGTCAAGTTCGGCATCGACGCGCACAACGTGTTCGAGATGTGGGACTGGGTGGGCGGGCGTTATTCGCTGTGGTCGGCGGTCGGCCTGTCGATCATGATCGCGATCGGGCCCGAGCAGTTCGACCAGTTGCTGGCCGGCGCCGACGAGATGGACCGCCACTTCCGCGAGGCACCGCCCGAAGCGAACCTGCCGGTGCTGCTCGGCCTGATCGGCATCTGGTATCGCAACTTCTTCGGCTCGCAGAGCTACCTGGTGGCGCCGTATTCGGAAGCGCTGCACTTCCTGCCCTCGTACCTGCAGCAGCTCGAGATGGAGAGCAACGGCAAGTCGGCGCGCCTGGACGGCGCCTTCGTCGACTACCCGACCTCGGCCGTCACCTGGGGCGAGCCGGGCACCAACGGCCAGCACGCCTTCTTCCAGATGTTGCACCAGGGCCAGACCATCGTGCCGATCGACTTCATCGCGGTGCTCACGCCCGAGCACGCGCTGGCGAGCCACCACCCGAAGCTGCTCGCCAACTGCTTCGCGCAGAGCGAGGCGCTGATGCTGGGCCGCACGCTGAAGGAAGCGCGCAAGATCGCCGGCCCGGACAAGCCCGAGCTGGCGCTGCACCTCACCTTCCCCGGCAATCGCCCGACCAGCACGATCCTGGTCGATGCGCTGACGGCCCGCACGCTGGGCGCCCTGATCGCGCTCTACGAGCACAAGGTGCTGGTGCAGGCCTCGGTCTGGAACATCAATCCCTTCGACCAATGGGGCGTCGAGCTCGGCAAGATCCTCGGCAAGGTGGTGGAGGCCGATCTCACCGCGGCCGACGTCGATCCCGCCAAGCACGATTCCTCGACCTCGGCGCTGATCGCGCGGGCCCGCGCGGCCCTCAAGCGCTGAGCCGCACCGCAAATACAAACGGCCAGAATTTCCGGCCGTTTGTTCGTGGATGAAGCGACGTGCGTCGCCCGGCTTCAGTTCGTGCTCGGCTCCGTGGCATCGGCGACGATGCGCCCGCCGTCGAGCGTGATCACGGTACCGCAGCGGCGCGCGAGCGCCGGGTCGTGCGTGACCAGCACCAGCGTGGCGCCCTGCGCGCGGTTCAGTTCGAACATCAGGTCGATCACGGCGTGGCCCGTGGCGGCGTCGAGGCTGCCGGTCGGCTCGTCGGCGAACAGGATCGCCGGGTCGGTGACGAAGGCGCGGGCCAGCGCGACACGCTGTTGCTCGCCGCCCGACAGCAGCTTCGGGTAATGGCCAGTGCGCGCGCCGAACCCGACCCGCTCGAGCAGGCGGCGCGAACGCTCGGCCGCCTCGCGCGCCGTGATGCCGCCGCGCAGTTCGAGCGGCAGCATCACGTTCTCGAGCGCGGTGAGATGCGGCATCAACTGGAAGGACTGGAACACGAAACCGACCGAGCCGCTGCGCAGTGCCGCGCGCGCATCCTCGTCGAGCTCCTGCAGATCCTGGCCGAGCAGGCGAACCGTGCCCTCGGTCGCGCTGTCCAAGCCGGCAAGCAGGCCGAGCAAGGTGGACTTGCCCGAACCCGAGGCGCCGACGATCGCCAGACTGCTGCCGGCGGCCACCGTCAGGTCGATGCCGTCGAGAATCGTCAGTTCGCCGGCCGCATCGGCCACGCGTTTCGCCACTTGTCGAACTTCAATGATCGGTTCCGTCATCTTGAGCATGAAGCAGAGTGATTCCTGGAAAGACGGCCTGCGCGCCGTCGTGATCGCCGTGGCCGCCAAGGCCGCGTCCGGTGGCATCGGTGCCGCCGCGCAGGCAGCCACGCAGCCCGCCGTACCCGCTACCTCATCGAGCGCGGCCAAGCCGAACATCGTCGTGCTCGGCGACAGCCTGTCCGCCGAATACGGCCTGCCGCGCGACACCGGCTGGGTCGCCCGGATGCGCACGCGCATCGCGAATCAGCGAATCGATTATAGCGTCGCGAATGCCAGCGTCAGCGGCGACACCACCAATGGCGGCCGGGCCCGCCTGCCCGCCGTGCTCGCGCGCCTGAAACCCTCGATCCTGATCGTCGAGCTCGGCGCCAACGACGCGCTGCGCGGCGTGCCGCTGGCCACTACCGAGCAGAACCTGCGCGCGATCGTGGCGCAGGCGCAGCAGGCCAAGGCCAAGGTGGTGCTGGTCGGCATGTACGTGCCGCTGAATTACGGTCTCGATTACACGCAGAAGTTCCATGCCATGTACGGCACGCTCGCCAAGGAGCTGCACCTGCCGCTGGTGCCCTTCCTGCTGGCCGGCCTCGAGGACAAGCCCGACCAGTTCCAGGACGACCAGAATCACCCGAACCAGGGCGCCCAGCCCAGGCTGCTCGACAACGTCTGGCCGATGGTGAAGCCGCTGCTGGGGCCGGGCGATCAGTTGTCGTCGCTGCGGCTGCTGTCGCCCAGCGAGCCGTACATTTTGACCTTCGAGCGGTCGCGCAGTGCCTTCATGTAGGCCTCGCTTTCGCTTTGCGCATAGACCTGGGCCAGTTGCTGCTGGGCGGCGGTCAGTTGCTGCGGATCGACCGGCGCCGCAGGCACGATCGCGTTGACGCGGAAGATCGCGTAACCGCCGTTCGCGCCGAGATCGACGCCGACATAGGCCGGCAGCGACTTCGCGTCGGCCTTGTAGATGGCCGCGATCGCATCGGGCGACAGGCCCAGCGTCTGCGTGCGCAAGACCTTCTCGGCCGGCAGGAAACCGTCGGTCGACTTCGACTTCTGCAGCGCCGCCAGCTTCGCCGCGCCGTCCTGCTTGGCCAGCTTCGCGCTCTCGTCGGCGATGTACTTCTGGCGCACGACGTCCTTGATCGCATCCAGCGCGGGCACCGCAGCCGGCTTGTCGGCCGTCACATGCGCGGCGATCAGCGTGCTGTTGCCGACGTCGATCGCCTGCGTGTTGTTGCCGTTCTTGATCGAGTCCGACGCGAACACGGCGGCCAGGAACTTCGGATTGTTGGGCGGGCTGTCGGGCGGCAAGGCCGGGTTCGGCTGCGGCGTGACGGTGGCGGTCTGGATCGTCAGTTTGTACTTGTCGGCGGCCGGCTGCAGGCTCTTGGCCTGCTCATAGACCTGCGACGAGAAACCTTCCGAATTGTCGCTGAAGGCCTTGGCCGCGAACTGTTGCTTCAGTTCGGTCGCGATCGAATCCTTCACCTCGTCGAAGGGCTTGACCACGGCCGGCTTCACGTCGGTCGCCTTGAGGATGTGGTAGCCGAGATCCGACTCGACCACCTTGCTGATCTCGCCCGACTTCAGCGCGAAAGCCGCGTCGTCGAAGGCCGGGCCGCCGGCGGTCGAGCCGCGCGTGACGTAGCCCAGGTCGCCGCCCTTGGCCGCAGAGGGCGCGTCCTGCGAATTCTTCTCGGCGATCTGCGCGAACTGATCCGGATGCGCCGTCACGTCGGCCAGCAGCTGGTCGGCCCTGGCCTTCGCGGCGGCCTTGTCCGAGGCACTCGCGTTGCGCGCTGCGGCGATGAAGATGTGGCTCACGCGCACCTGCGCCTCGGTGCGGAAGCGCGCGGTGTTGTCCTCGTAGAACTTGCGCAGGTCGGCATCGGACGGCTGCGCGTTGGCGGCAGCGGCGGCCGGCGAGAACACCAGGTACTGGATGGTCGCCGTCTCGGGCGTGGCAAACGATGCCTTGTGCGCATCGTAGTAGGCCGAAAGCTGGGCGTCGGTCGGCTGGATCTTGGCCGCGTAGTCGGCCGGCTTCAGCACGATCGCCTGGATCTCGCGTTGCTGCTGCGCCAGGTCGGTCAGGCGCTGGGCCACGTTCTTGGGCGTGAACGCGCTGTTGATCAGGTTGTTGGGCAACTGGCTCTGCGAGAGCTGGTAGCGCACCGACTCCTGGTACTGGTCCGGCGTCATGCCCTGCATCGCCAGCAGCTGCGTGTAGCGCTCGGCGTCGATCGAGCCGTCGGGCTTGCGCAACGAGGCGATGATCGGATTAGACATCAGCGCTTCGCGCACCGCGTTGTCGGAGGCCGTCAGGTGCAGGCGGCGCACCTCGTCGGTCAGCGCGCGCTGCTCGATGATGCCGTCGAGCAGTTGCTGGCGACGCTCGGGCGTATCGAATTGCTTGGCATCGAAATTTGCGCCGAGGGCCTGACGCGCCTGGTCGATCTGCTGGCGATAGGCGCCGTCGAATTCGGCGCGCGTGATCTTGTGTCCGTCGACCGATGCCACATTCGCGCTGTCGTCGAAGAAGTCGCGGAAGCCCTGTGCCCCGACGAACCCGAGCCCCGGAAGCACGATCAGGAGCAGGAGGAACATCATCAAGCGCTGGTGATTGCGGAAGAAATCGAGCATGCGGAACCGAAGTGGTCTGGATAAAGCGACTGATATTACATCAATGGCAAGGAAAAAAGGCGAAACCGGGGGCCGGATGCTTCGCACGGCGCGTTGCAGACGCTTTTCGGGGGCTGGACATCGGCCGCCGATATCGCCGGCGGCGGGAACATCCGGCACGCAGCAATACGCGACGCGCAACCAACGACTCGATTGGCAACAAAACGAATCGCGCCGCTCGATAAACGGCCCGGCCCGTCAACAATCGCGGCGATCGAGTCAATCAAAGCGTCGAAATCAAGGCTTCGCGATCGGCTAACTTACAGCAACAATACAAGGGCGCTCCGACCCGCCGCGAATCGGGTGCATCGACAACTGGCCTTGCCCGCCAATTTCGTATCCCTTAGCCGAGGCAATTATGCTGCCCGCTGAGCAGCGTGCCAGTTTCGTTCGAACTGCATCGGACTCACGTAGCCCAACGTTGAGTGCAACCGAGAATGATTGTAGAGAAACTCAACCAGTCGATGACCTCGTCCATCGCTTCGCGCCGTGTCGCGAACCGGCGACCGAGGATACGTGCGCGC
>JAYFRU010000035.1:0-13079 GCA_040946965.1 Burkholderia sp.
CAAGCGAAAGAAAGTCGCCCTGGTCGCCGCCATGCGCAAGCTGTTGACCATCATCAACGCCATCGCCAAACATCGCGCCAACTGGAATCCCGACTTTCATATCGCTTGACTCTCAAGACGGTTGCTCAGCGCGGCAAGGCTGCCGCGATCAGGCGAATCTGCTCGATCTGGCGCGTCCAGCGCGCGAGCACGGCCTCGCGCTGCTGGTCCAGTTCGAACTCGATGCCCGAGGTGAGCCGCGCATAACCGACGCGCAGCCGCGCCTGGTGGAAGGCACCATCGGCCACGAAGCTCAGCACTGCGGCGCGCTCCTGGGCCAGCAACTGCGCGCCGCGCGAGCGTGGCCACAGCGCGAGAAACAGCGTCTCGCCGTCGGGCGCGTACAGCTCGCCGACGCTGAGCAGGGTGGTGCGCGCATCGGCCGGCTCGATCTCGCGGTCGACCACGATCAGCGAGGCCGTGAAGCGCAGCTTGTCGCCGAGCCGCTCGCCGTCGAACCAGGCGCGGCAGGCCGGCGACTAGGTATCGAAATTTCAGCGCTCGAGCGCGGCGCGATCGGTCGCGGTCATCATGCACTCCCTGGGAACGGAACAGGCGCGCGCAGGACGCGCGCGCCGGGGGTAGGGATCAACGGAAGAACACGTGCTGGGTCAGCTTGGTGAGCGGATACTGCACGCCGGGCTGGATCCGCGAAGGCAGATCGAGCGGCTTGAGCAGCATCTTGATGCACATGTCGGCCGACAGGTTGCGGCGCACCAGCGCGTTGACGCGGGCGGCGCGCTCGCGGTTGTAGGCCGAGTCGCGCACCTTGTCGGGATAGCGGATCGCGAACACGTGGCGCAGCGCGATCTCCGAATCTTCGTTGCGGATCTCAAGCACGCGGCGCATCAGAGCACCGAGCACGGCCCAACGGCCATTGCCCTCGACCTCGTTGTACTTCTTGAAATACCTGAAGAAGTGCTTGTAGTGGCGCACTTCGTCGGTACGGATGTTGTTGGTGATTTCCTTGAGCACCGGCTCGTCCGAGCATTCGTTGATCGCGCGGTAGAGCGCGGCGGTGCCGATCTCGACCACGCAGCGCGCCACCATCTCGAGCGCGCGCGTCTTCTCGAAGGCTTCCAGCGAGCAGGTTTTCGAGTATTCGTCGAAGAAATTGTGGAACGCGAGGTCCCAGTCGAACTCGGGCCACACGTGGCCGATATAGGCCTTCAGCGCCCGGCCGTGCTGCAGCTCCTCGTGTTCCCACTGCTCGTTGAGCCAGCCCGCCACCTCGGGATCGTCGCCGAAGAACTGGCTCAGGTTGCTGGTGTAGAGGTCGGAGCCGCTCTCGATGAACGAGGCCGCGCACAGCAGCAGCAACAGGTCTTCATTGGCGGCGGCCTTCGCGCGGTCGATCCGCGAGAGGTCGTTGTCTTCGATGCGCCAGGGCATCACATGCTTGGTTTCAGCCAGCATCGTTGCGCTCCCAAGCGCTTCGTTCCGGCGGTGCGGCTAGCCCCAGGCTCAGCGGCGGATGCCTGGCGGCTGCCTCGCGGCCCGCTCGGACGAAGCGGATATGAATGAAATTCGATCTGGATCCGCTTATGTTAGCCGGAAGTTCCCGAGCGTGCTTCAGTCACTGACCGTTCCGCACACGCGCAGTTCCTCGAAGTCTATTGCGCAAGGCTGACAGGTAATTCGAAAGTCGGCTGCAATTCAATTCGAATCTGCGAAGGCGCAAGACATCGGGGCGGCTTCGCGCGATTCAGCCGGCCGATCGATGTCGCGAAAACGAAATGTTCGTTCGCGCACATTGCTTACAATGGAAGCCCGTTTCCCCCCGCTTTCGAACGAACCATGACGACCCGAGATCCCCGCCTCTCGCTCAACGCGCGCCAGCAGGAACTGCTCGAATGGGTGCAACGGGACGGCTTCGTGACGGTCGAGGACCTGGCCGCCCACTTCGACGTGACGCCGCAGACCATCCGCCGCGATGTCAACTGGCTGGCCGACCTGAACCTGCTGCGCCGCTACCACGGCGGCGCGAGCCTGCCGACCAGCTCGGAGAACGTGTCGTACAGCGCGCGCCAACGCATGTTCCACGACGAGAAACGGCGCATCGCGGCGCTCGCCGCCTCGCACATCCCCGACCAGGCCTCGCTGTTCATCAACCTCGGCACCACCACCGAGGAGGTCGCGCGGGCGCTGAACCGCCATCGCGGCCTGCGCGTGATCACCAACAACCTCAACGTGGCCAGCATGATGAGCGGCTACCCCGAGTGCGAGGTGCTGATCACGGGCGGCATCGTGCGGCCCTGGGACAACGGCATCGTCGGCGAGCTGGCGATCGACTTCATCCGCCAGTTCAAGGTCGACTACGCGATCATCGGCACCTCGGCGATCGAGACCGACGGCACCCTGCGCGACTTCGACACGCGCGAGGTCCGCGTGGCCGAGGCGATCATCCAGCACGCCCGCACCGTCTATCTGGTCACCGACCACTCCAAGTTCGGCCGCCCGGCCCTGGTCCGGCAAGGGCACCTGTCCCAGGTCCATGCCCTGTTCACCGACAAGGCACCGCTCGGGGAGATGGACGAAACCATCGCCACCGCCGGCACCCAGGTCTACCTGGCCGATTGAGCGATATCGAACGACCGGCCGGTCGGCCGATCAGAGCGCGCGCAGCCCCGCCCCATGCTGCGTCGCAGCGCGAACTTCAAGTGCAATCAAGAAGTTGCCGCCCCGCCGCAGCCGCTTGAATTGTGACGAATTGTCAATGGGAAAATTTTCGGGCCGTTATTTGGCGTTCCTTGCCCCGTTGACTACACTCCGAATCCCCGGTGCCCGTGTGCCGCGAGCGCCATGGTAAGCATGTCCCCCCACGCCTCCCTTGCTGGGTAACGCGTCCCGGATGTCGTCCGGCCGTGAGGAGTCTGGTTTGTCTGGAGAGAACGATGCTGAGTCCGCATGAATTCGCCACCCTGCTGCTCGTCAAGGACGCGCCGGATCAGGCCGAGATGGAACGCGAAGAACTGGATGCGCTGCTCGAGCAGCAGCTGGTTCGCCTGGAAGCCCTCGGTTCGGGCCGTCGCTACTGCGTCACCGAAAGCGGTGATGCGGCGCTCCGATCGATCAAGGTTCGTTATTCCTGAAGCGAACGACGAGCCCCGCCGGCTCGCGACCGCCGTCCCTGACGGCGGTCGTTTTCGTTTACGGGCGCGCCGCGCGGGCTGAGGGACATCGCCCCGGCCCAGCCTGCATTCATGTCGCCCGCGCCCCTGCCTGCCGCCTGCTCGATGCGCCTCAGCCGCCGCGCAGCGTCGGATCGACCTTCGAGCGCCAACTGATCGCCTGCGCGCGCGCCGTATTCAGGTAATCGATCCAGCCGGCCCGCGCCGCCGCGTCGGCCTGCGTGCCGAGCGCGGCATGGCGCGCGGTGATCTGTTTCGAAAACGCGCAGAACTGCGCATCGTCGAGCTTGCCGTGCCGCTTCGCGACCCAGGCGTCGTAGAGCGCGGCATAGACCGAGGCGCCATCCGCACCGTAATCCTGCACTTCGCCGCAGGCACGCTGCAGCGTGTCGAGCGTCGGTTCGCCGCTCCAGCCGCCCGGCAGCGGCACGCTCGAACAGCCCGCCAGCAGCGCCAGCGCGCCCGCCACCATGACCTGACGCATGTTTCCTCCTCGATAAAGACAATGCGCCAGTATCGTCCCGCTTCGCGACGCGCGCTACCGACCCTCTTAAACGAACTTTACTTTTTCGATTTTGTTCATTAAATTTCGAATTCGAATAATTTGAGTTCGACTAGAAACAGAGGGTAGCAGTGAGCGAACAGACTCGGTACGACGTACTCGTGATCGGCGGCGGCATCAACGGCGCGGGCATCGCGCGCGACGCGGCCGGAAGCGGCTTGTCCGTGCTCCTTTGCGAGCAGGACGACCTGGCCTCGCACACCTCCTCGTCCAGCACCAAGCTGATCCACGGCGGCCTGCGCTATCTCGAGTACAAGGAATTCGGGCTGGTGCGCAAAGCCCTGCAGGAGCGCGAGACGCTGCTGCGCGCCGCGCCCCACATCATCTGGCCGCTGCGCTTCGTCATGCCGCACATGCCGAACCTGCGCCCGGCTTGGCTGATCCGCATCGGCCTGTTCCTCTACGACCACCTCGCCAAGCGCAAACTGCTGCCGGGCTCGCGCGGCATCAACATGGGCCGCCACGCGGCCGGCGCGCCGCTGGTCGATTCGATCCGGCGCGGCTTCGTCTACTCGGACGGCTGGGTCGACGACGCGCGCCTGGTGGTGCTCAACGCGCTCGATGCGCGCGAGCGCGGTGCCGAGATTCTGACGCGCACGCGCCTGACCGCCGCGCGCCGCGAGAACGGCGAATGGGTCGCCACCCTGCAGCGCGCCGACGGCTCGAGCCGCGAGGTGCGCGCCCGCGCGATCGCCAACGCGGCCGGCCCCTGGGTGGGCTCGGTGCTGCACGGCGCGCTGGGCCGCGATGCGCGCCACAGCGTGCGGCTGGTGAAGGGCAGCCATATCGTCACGCGCCGCCTGTTCGATCACGACCACGCCTACATCTTCCAGAACCCCGACAAGCGGATCATCTTCGCGATCCCCTACGAGCAGGATTTCACGCTGATCGGCACCACCGACGTCGAATACCACGACGATCCCTCGAAGGTGGCGATCGATCGCGACGAGACGCAGTATCTCTGCGACTCGATCAACCGCTACTTCAAGCAGAAGATCTCGCCGGCCGACGTGCGCTGGACCTACTCCGGCGTGCGCCCGCTGCTCGAGGACGAGAACGCCGACAACCCCTCGGCCGTCACGCGCGACTACAAGCTAGAGATGGACGACGGCCAGGGCGCGCCGCTGCTGTCGGTGTTCGGCGGCAAGATCACCACCTTCCGCAAGCTGGCCGAGGACGCGGCCGGCATGCTCGTCGAGGCGCTCGGCTCGGGCCGCGCGGCCTGGACCGCCGGCCAGCCGCTGCCGGGCGGCGATATCGCCGGCGCGCGCTTCGCGCCGTTCGCCGAGGCCTTCGCGAAACGCCACGCCTGGCTGCCGGCCGAGTTGGCGCGTCGTTATGCGCGCGCCTACGGCACGCGCGCCGAGCGCATCGTCGCCGGCGCCAGCTCGCCGGCCGGGCTCGGCGCCGAAATCGCACCGGGCATTCACGAAGCCGAACTGCGCTACCTGCGCGACAGCGAGTGGGCGAGCTGCGCCGACGACGTGCTGTGGCGCCGCTCGAAACTGGGCCTGCATGTCGTGCCCGGCACGCTGGAGGCGGTCACCGCCGCGCTCGACGCCTGGTTCGCGCAAGGCGCTTCGGCGGCCTCGGCGGCCGAATCCGCCGCGCGACGCGTCGCGCACTGACGGTAACGAAACGAACGAAGTTGCACCGAAGGTAGAAACGCGCGGCGAGCCGCAACACGCCGTGCGGGATCGAGAGCAGCACGCGCCGCCGCGAAGGCCGCGCGAATCACAATTACGTACCGAATGGAGATGAGACAAATGCAGGATCAATACATCCTCGCACTCGACCAGGGCACGACGAGCTCGCGCGCGATGCTGTTCGATCGCCAGGGCAATATCGTATCGATCGCCCAGAAGGAGTTCGAGCAGATCTATCCGCGCTCGGGCTGGGTGGAGCACGATCCCCAGGAAATCTGGTCGACCCAGGCCGGCGTCGCCGCCGAGGCGGTCACGCGCGTGGGCCTGAACGGCACCGCGATCGCCGCGATCGGCATCACCAACCAGCGCGAGACCACCATCGTCTGGGATCGCGAGACCGGCCAGCCGATCTACAACGCGATCGTGTGGCAGGACCGCCGCACCGCCGACTTCTGCGACTCGCTCAAGGCCGACGGGCTGGAGGCGATGGTACGCGCCAAGACCGGCCTGCCGATCGACTCCTACTTCTCCGGCACCAAGATCCGCTGGACCCTCGACAACGTCGAGGGCGCGCGCGAGAAGGCGCGCCAGGGCCGGCTCGCGTTCGGCACGGTCGACAGCTGGCTGGTGTGGAACTTCACCAAGCACGAGCTGCACGTCACCGACGTGACCAACGCCTCGCGCACCATGCTGTTCAACATCCATACGCGCCAGTGGGACGACGAATTGCTGGCCGCGCTCGACATCCCGCGCAGCATGCTGCCCGAGGTGCGTGCCTCCTCCGAGATCTACGGCCACACCAAGACCACCGTGTTCGCCTCCAAGCTGCCGCTGGCCGGCATCGCGGGCGACCAGCAGGCGGCCCTGTTCGGCCAGATGTGCACCAGCTCGGGCATGGTTAAGAACACCTACGGCACCGGCTGCTTCCTGATGATGAACACCGGCGACAAGCCGATCGAGTCAAAGAACAACCTGGTCACCACCATCGCCTGGCAGGTCGGCGACCAGGTGAACTACGCGCTGGAAGGCAGCATCTTCATTGCCGGCGCGGTGGTGCAGTGGCTGCGCGATGGCCTGGGCATCATCAAGTCGGCCAGCGAGATCGAGAAGCTCGCGGCCAGCGTGCCGCATACCGACGGCGTCTACCTGGTGCCGGCCTTCGCCGGCCTGGGCGCGCCGCACTGGAACGCCCGCGCGCGCGGCTCGCTGTTCGGCGTCACGCGCGGCACCAGCGATGCGCATCTGGCGCGCGCGGCGCTCGACTCGATCGCCTACCAGTCGCTCGACGTGCTGGCGGCGATGGAAGCCGATTCGGGCATCAGCATCGGCGAGCTGCGGGTGGACGGCGGCGCGAGCGCGAACAACCTGCTGATGCAGTTCCAGGCGGACCTGCTCGGCGTGGACGCGGTGCGCCCGCAGATCACCGAGACCACCGCGCTCGGCGCGGCCTACCTGGCGGGCCTGGCGATCGGCTACTGGCAGAACCTCGACGAGGTGCGCAGCCAGTGGCAGCTCGACACGCGCTTCTCGCCGTCGCTGCCGGCCGAGCAGGTGAGCACGGCGCTGGCCGGCTGGCAGCGCGCGGTTCGCGCCGCCAAGGCCTGGGCCAACGACACGCGGTAAACTGCGCGCCCTTCGCCGCGTGACGGGGCAAACGTCCCCGCGCGCGGCAGCCGGAACCGACAAGACCATCATTCATAACGAGCAGGCGGACCGTGCATCGCGCGAGTCCGCCGCACTGGTAGAGAGACACCCAAAATGTCACCTTATATTGCGGAGTTCATTGGCACGGCCATCCTCGTGCTGCTCGGCAACGGCGCGGTCGCCAACGTGCTCCTCGCGAAAACGAAAGGCTGCGGCGCAGACCTGATCGTGATCGTGATGGGCTGGGCGATGGCCGTGTTCGTGGCCGTCTACGTCACCGCGAAGTTCAGCGGCGCCCACCTCAACCCGATCGTCACCATCAGCCTCGCGCTGGCCGGCAAGTTCGCCTGGGCCAAGGTGGGCGGCTACATCGCCGCGCAGATGCTGGGCGGCATGGCCGGCGCGCTACTGGTCTGGCTCGCCTATCGCCAGCATTTCGCCAAGGAGGTCGACCCCGATCTCAAGCTCGCGGTGTTCTGCACGGCGCCCGCGATCCGCAGCGTCACGCACAACGTGCTGACCGAGGCGATCTGCACCTTCGTGCTGATCCTCGGCGTGCTCTACCTGGCCGCGCCGCAAGTCGGGCTCGGCGCGCTCGACGCGCTGCCGGTGGGGCTGCTGGTGCTGGGCATCGGCATCTCGCTGGGGGGGCCGACCGGCTACGCGATGAGCCCGGCGCGCGATCTGTCGCCGCGCATCATGCACGCGCTGCTGCCGATCCCGGGCAAGCGCGACAGCGACTGGCGCTATGCCTGGATCCCCGTGCTGGGGCCGCTGGCCGGCGGCGCTGCGGCCGCCTGGCTGTACCTGTTCCTGCACCAGGCGCACTGAGCAGCGCCAACCTGACGAGCGCGGCCGCTTGCGCGCTCCGTCATCGCATCGGGCGGGTCGTGCCGGCCCCGGCATCCCGCGCGATCGCGAATCGATCGCTCGCCTCGCGAGGCGAGCCGCTGACTCATCCGGCGCAACAATCGAATAACAAAAAGTCGACGGCGTGATGAATCGCGCCTGACGCCCGGTGCGCGATTCGAAAGCACGTATGATGGCAAGTCGTCACTCTAGCGTAGGCTTTGCGCCGATTTCCATGCTCGACCACCTGATCTGCGACTGCGACGGCGTGCTCGTCGACAGCGAAGTGATTGCCGACCGTGTACTGCTGCGGGTGCTCGGCGCCGCGTTCCCGTCGATCGACTTCGCCGCCGACGCGGCAGCCGCCTTCGGCCAGCGCACCTCCCTGTGCCTGGCCTCGCTCGAGGCCAGGCACAGCATCACCCTGCCCGGGAATTTCGTCGCCACCGTCGATCAGGCCGCCGAGGCCGAGCTGGCGCGCGCGCGCCGATCACCGGCGTGCGCGAAGCGCTTGCTGCGGGTGCCGCTGCCGGCGGCGGTGGTCTCGAACGCGCGCGCACCTCGCTCAAGCGCGCCGCCTTGAGCGAGGTGTTCGGCGAGCGCGTGTATTGTGTCGAGCAAGTCGCGCGGCCCAAGCCCTATCCCGATGTCTACCTGCACGACGCGGCGCGCTCGCTTGGCGTCGAGCCCTCGCGCTGCCTGGTGGTGGAAGACAGCGTGTCCGGGCTGACCGCCGCGCGCGGCCGGCATGAAGACGGTCGCCTTCGTCGGCGCGAGCCATATCCCCGACGGTTATGAAAGCGTGCTGCGCAAGATGGGCGTCACGCGCATCCTGCGCTCGATGCAGGAGCTGTCGGCGCTGGTCGCGGCCGGCATGCGCGGCGAATTCGGCGACGTGCAATCCTAGGCGCCGCGCGCGAGCGCCGGAATGCAAGACAGCGCGATGAGACAGGTCTCACCTGTCGCATCGCGCCGTTTTCGTTGGAACGCTTCGGGAACACGCCTGCGCAAATGCTTGCTCACGCAACCACTTGCTCGACTCGACGACCGACCCTTCGCGCTTGACGATTGCCGCTTACTGAGTCGGCAGATCCCAGCGCGGAGGCACCTCGGCGTTGACGACCACGCGGAACGCGCGCGCTTCCGAATCGCCGGGATTGCGCAGCGAGTAAGGCTGGTCGGCATCGAACACGATCGCGTCGCCGGTCGCCAGCAGCTGGCGGCGGTCGTGCACCGACAGCTCGAGCGTGCCCTCGCTGACCACCAGGTTGATGGTGGTGCCCGGCGCGCGGCGCACGCCGGTCTCGGTATGCAGCGGCGCAATGCGCAGCTCGTGGAATTCGGCCGTGGCGGGCTCGCCTTCGGGATAGAGCGCGCGCGACGAGAAGCGACCGTTGGAGGCCACCACGCGCACCGCGCGCTCGGCCGGCAGGTGCTCGAAGCCGAGCACCGCGTGGCGCCGCAGGAAGGCGGCCACCGAAACCTTCAGCGCCGCCGCGACCTTGCAGAGCACCTTGATCGAGGGCACGCTGCGCGCCGATTCGATCTGCGCGAGCATCGCCCGCGACACGCCGGACAGGCGTGCCAGCGCGTCCAGCGAAAGCTGACGCTCGGCCCGCAGCCGAGCCAGGTTGACGCCGACCAGACGCTCAAGCGCGTCGAAGGATCCGTGCGGCACCGCAGCCAGCGCCGCGACGGCGGCGGAATCCGCAGCTTCTCGGTCGCGCACCAGCGCGAGGGATGTGTGCATGGGTAGCCTCCAGCGCGCCGGATGCGCGCAGCGAATTCGATTGCAGACAAGACTAGCATCGGGGTTCGGGGCAGCAAACGAAGTTATCTTCACACTGTTATCAGGATCGCAGAGGAATCTTCAGCGATCTTCATGGCAGCGCCTCCCCTGGGGCCTGCGCCGCCCGGCCGACGGCGACCGCCACCCAGGGCAGGCCGTCCAGCGCGATGCCGTGGCCGAGCGCCGCGCCGCCAAGCCAGGCGCCGGCCGCGTTGCCAACGTTGAAGGCACCGATATTGAGCGTGGAAGCCAGATTCGGCGCGGCGGCCGCCTTCTCGACCACGTGCGCCTGCAGCGGCGGCACCATGGCGAACGCGGCGATCCCCCAGACGAATACCGTGATGGCGGCCGGCACCGGCAGGTGGCTGGTGGTCGCGAATACCGCCATCACGGCCACCAGCGCGACCAGAATGGCGAGCAGCGAGCGCATCGGCGCACGGTCGGCCAGGCGCCCGCCGAGCGCGTTGCCGATCGTCAGGCCGAGGCCGAACAGCACCAGGATCAACGAGACGGCGCGCGGCGAGTAGCCGCTCACCTGCTCGAGCAACGGCGCGATGTAGGTGAACACCAAGAACACGCCGCCGAAGCCGAGCACCGTCATCGACAGCGCCAGCCAGAGCTGCGGATCGCGCAGCACGCGCACTTCCCGGCCGAGCCCGGAAGGGACGGCGTCGCGGCGGTTCGGCAGCAGCGCGGCGATGCCGGCCAGCGACAGCACGCCGAGCCCCGCCACGATCCAGAACGAGGCGCGCCAGCCCAGCAGTTGCCCGACGAAGGTGCCGAAGGGCACGCCCAGCACGTTCGACAGCGTCAGGCCGGTGAACATCAGGGCGCTCGCGCTAGCGCGCCGCTCGGCCGGCACCAGCGACGCGGCCACCACGGCGCCGATGCCGAAGAAGGCACCGTGCGCGAACGAGGTCACCACGCGCGCGAGCATCAGCATCGCGTAAGTCGGCGCGATCGCGCACAGCACGTTGCCGGCGATGAAGATCGCCATCAGCCACTGCAACGCCGCCTTGCGCGGCATGCGGCTGGTCAGCACCGCGAGCAGCGGCGCGCCGGCCGCCACGCCCAGCGCGTAGCCAGTCACCAGCAGGCCGGCGGCGGGCAGGCCGACCGCCAGGTCGCGCGCCACCTCGGGCAGCAGCCCCATGATGATGAATTCGGTGGTACCGATCGCGAACGCGCTGATCGCCAGCGCCAGCAGCGGAATGGGCATGAGCTTCTCCTCTGCCGGGGCGCTGCGTCGCGAATTGCGGCGCCATGGGCTGCCCCGGATCTGCGCGCATTGTCGGCACCGGCTCAGGTTTTGATAATTGGGATGGCGATTGAACGATTTTCAAAAAAATCGGGAAACTCGGGCGTGATGCGAAGGGAATGCAGGTAGGCCATCCGCAAAGGGTCGAATCCGATGAGTTTCGCGTCGCGACGGCGCCACCGCCCGCCTCGCGCCGGGCCGCCGCGCGCGGCGATCCGGAATTCGAAAAGCTATAATAGAAAGCTTTCCTCGACGGTCCCCATCCGCGCCCCGCTGTCGCATCCCGGCAGGCGCCGGCCATGCAGGCGCGACGCGCCCCGGGCCGACCGTCCCGATTCACCCGCAATGACGCCCCCAGGTCAACCACTGCGAACCGCGAACCCAGATGACGAAAAAAATCTACATCAAGACCTTCGGCTGCCAGATGAACGAGTACGACTCGGACAAGATGGTGGACGTGCTCCATGCCCCCGAAGGCCTCGTGAAGACGGACCGGCCCGAGGACGCGGACGTGATCCTGTTCAATACCTGCTCGGTGCGCGAGAAGGCGCAGGAGAAGGTGTTCTCCGATCTCGGCCGGGTGCGCGAACTGAAGGAAGCGAATCCGAACCTGATCGTCGGCGTGGGCGGCTGCGTGGCGAGCCAGGAAGGCGCGGCGATCGTCGCGCGCGCGCCCTACGTGGACGTGGTGTTCGGCCCGCAGACGCTGCACCGCCTGCCGCAGATGATCGACGCGCGCCGCGCCAGCGGCCGCTCGCAGGTCGACATCAGCTTCCCCGAGATCGAGAAGTTCGACCACCTGCCGCCGGCGCGCGTCGAGGGCCCGAGCGCCTTCGTGTCGATCATGGAAGGCTGCAGCAAGTACTGCAGCTACTGCGTGGTACCCTACACGCGCGGCGACGAGGTCTCGCGCCCGCTCGACGACGTGCTCACCGAGATCGCCGGCCTGGCCGACCAGGGCGTGCGCGAGGTGACCCTGCTGGGCCAGAACGTGAACGCCTATCGCGGCGCACTGACCCAGGGCTCGGAGGAGATCGCCGCTTTCGCCACCCTGATCGAATACGTGGCCGAGCTGCCCGGCATCGAGCGGATCCGCTACACCACCTCGCATCCGAAGGAATTCACCCAGCGCCTGCTCGACGTCTACGCGCGCGTGCCCAAGCTGGTGAACCACCTGCACCTGCCAGTCCAGCACGGCTCGGACCGCATCCTGATGGCCATGAAGCGCGGCTACACGGTGCTCGAGTACAAATCGCTGATCCGCAAGCTGCGCGCGATCCGCCCCGACCTCTCGCTGTCGACCGACATCATCATCGGCTTCCCCGGCGAGACCGAGGCCGATTTCGACAAGACCATGCAGCTGGTGCACGAGATGAGCTACGACACCAGCTTCTCGTTCATCTACAGCCCGCGCCCTGGCACGCCGGCGGCCAACCTGCACGACGACACGCCGCACGAGCTCAAGCTCCAACGCCTGCAACATCTGCAGGCCACCATCGAGGAGAACGTCGCGCGCATCAACGCGTCGATGGTCGGCCGCATCGAGCGGATCCTGGTCGAGGGTCCGTCGCGCAAGGATCCGAACGAGCTGGCGGGACGCACCGAGAACAACCGCGTGGTCAACTTCCCGGCGCCGCTCGCCTCGCACGCGCGCCTGATCGGCCAGATGATCGACGTGCGGATCAACCATGCCTACCCGCATTCGCTGCGCGGCGAGCTGGTGCTCGCGCACGACGACGCGAGCACCGCCACCCACTGACACCGAGCGCCCAGCGCAGGAAGCCCACGCCACCTTGAAAGCCACCCAAGCCCTGGAATTCACCGCGCCGCGCGACGACAACGCGCGCCTCGCCAACCTCTGCGGACCGCTCGACGAAAACCTGCGGCAGATCGAGCAGGCGCTCGACGTGACGCTGCAGCGCCGCAGCCACCGGATCGCGATCCGCGGCCGCGGCGCCAAGCTCGCGCTGGCCGCGCTGGAAAACTTCTACAACCGCGCGCGCGATCCGCTCTCGCTCGACGACATCCAGTTGGCCCTGGTCGAGACGCGCCAGCTCGGCAACGGGGGGGGGGGGGGGGGGGGGGGGGGGGGGGGGGGGGGGGGGGGGGGCGGCGGCGCGCCGGGGGGCCCGCCCACCCCCGCCCGCCGCGGCGGCGGGCG
>JAYFRU010000036.1:0-12963 GCA_040946965.1 Burkholderia sp.
ATCGGCTGGCCCATCTCCTCGATCTCGGTTGTTCCGATGCCCAAGGTTAACAGCTCGCCGCGAAAGTTAACAGCCCCGCATGGCCTTTTTGAAACCGTCTCTTAGGTCTGCAGACCTCGCCGCGAAGACGTCCATACCGCCTCGCATGCTGAGTCACGCACTGTGATTACTTTCGTCCGGCAGCCTGTTGGATAGCGACCAGTTCGGTGAGCTTTACCAGGATCTGCGTCTCGGTGGCATTCAACTCATCGAGCTTGCGGGCAATGCGGTCGGCGTCGCTGCTTTCGGGCACGTATTGCCACGTCGGATTTTTCGTATCCCCAGTGCACTGCATCAGGTGGTTACTGGAGTCGTAGGTGTACGGCCCGCCCGTACTACCGCCGACCACCGCAGCACTGAAATTGCAATGCATACCCTGCGCCGGCACAGCGACCGGAGGTTTCGAAACGATTTGCTCGTCGGCGTGTGCAGCGGAAACCCCCACCAGTGCGGCAACAGCAAAAAGCATCTTTTTCATCGTCCTCATCGCCTTCCTTTCTCACGTCTCCTGGCTACCGACCAGTACGGGCCGCCTTCGCGGCGATCGTTTATGGTGATTCCCGCCAGAACCAGAATGCCGCTCGATCAGCCTGCATCTGCCGGAAATTCTGCGCCGCGCGCGCGAGGTATTCATACGCATCATTCACCCGGCCCGATCTGATCATTTCGGCAGCACGCTCCATCGCGTCGATCTGATCAGCTTCACGTTCTTCCTGAATCATCACCAGTTCCGCGAGATCTGCCTTCGTACGACCGCGCATGGCGTCGCGCGCGCGCAACTGGCACGCCTCGTCGTGAGGGTCGTAGATCCTGACGTTCCCGGTTAAGGACTGTCCCATCGCTTCGTCATACGGCCGGCAGCAATGCTGGATGCGCGGCGAGCCACGGGATCTCAACATGTACGCCCAAGAACAGCGTCACGGCCGCCGCGCCAACGATAAACGGGCCCAATGCGTGAAGCCCACACCGGCAGGATCACGCGCGAGCAACCATGCGGCAAACATCACCACGGCGGCCATGACCAGCGAGAGCAAGAAAATCTGCGGCATCGCCCCCAGTCCCATCTATGCGCCCACCGCCGCATAGAGCTTGAAGTCCCCGAGTCCGATCCCTTCCTTCATCCGCAGCACGCGCGCGGGCAGAAACAACAGCCACAGCAGTCCATACCCCACGACGGCACCGACGATCGCCGCCGGCAGCGGCGCGAGCGCATAAGTGAGGTTCACGAGAAGGCCAGCCCATAGCAGCGGCAACGTGAGCAGATCCGGCAACAGCTTGTGGCGAAGATCAATCGCACAAAGCACAAGCAGCACGACGCAGAAAGCAAGCGCCAAGCCCCCTTGCCGCATGAGTCCGAATCGGATCGCACAGCCCGCACCGAGTGCCGCCCCGGCGATCGCGAGCGCGACGGCAGGGAGCCATACTGATTGCTCGCTGCGCTGGTCATCATGCGAAGACAGCCATGCCGAGGCGAACCCGGAAAAGTCGCTACCCAGCTCGTCAGACGCGCGCCCATCAGCAGCGTCGAACGCCTCCGGAACGAGCGCCTGCGCAAGCCAGTCGATCGCGAACGAAACACCCAGGCCGATCAACGCGCCGAGCACGCCGAGCGCCACGGCGGGCCAGTTGATCCGGTACTGAGAGAAGATCGTGAAGTGCGCGAGGATGTGCTGCATCATGGCTGCCCCGTTCTCTTTTGTCGTGTGTCGCGCCTCAGTTACCAGAGCGCAGGTTGAGCATGACCTGCTCGTATCGCGCGATGTCCTGAGGATCCGTTGGCGGCGTCACGACGCTGTGACCGTAGGCCGCCGAGAGTAGCGTGTCGATCGAGAGGCGACTGCAATAGCCTGGTTTCTGGCTCTCCGATGCGTCGTAGTTCGGACCCGTGGCACATGCGACGTAAAGGGCCTGGCGCACCTGGCCGTGACTGGCCCCGTCGAACGACTTGGCTGTGTAGCCTATGACGACGCCCAGCACAAGCGTGAGCGTCGCGTTGAGAAGCGTCTTGATGCCTTCCATTAGCTCAGTTCCCGATGAGCGCCTTGAGCGCGTGAGCGAGCGCCGGGACACCCACAACCGCGACGCAAGACGTGAAGATTCCTACCCGCGCGCACATGACCGGCAATTGACGCCCGACTGCGACGGCGCGCTGGCCGGACGCACGACGGGGTGGGCTGAAAGGATGGTCGCAAGCTGTAAAAGAAGCCTTGCGACGGGCAGACTGAACGATCGACATGCGCACTCCACGGACAGAAACCGATGAGGCGATTTTAACCGTGCGGTGTATGAATTGGAAGCAAAAAAATACTTTTATTTGAATCCATATGTGCCTGTCGCGCTGTAAAGAAAGACAAGACGAACGGCGAAATCATCATCATCCGCCGCTCCGCCGACCCGCCGCCGTATCCGTTGATGAAGATGATGGATGATGACGAAGTAAGGAGGAGGCGGCGGCGTCAGTTACGCTCAGCAGCGTTTCCTGTTGGCGCGCTCAGCTCCCGCTCCATGAGGTAGATCTGGTCGTAGAGTGCATTGAGCCGGCTCACCGATCGGGTGAAGCGTGCTCGCGCGGCGTGATCTGGCTGCGCCAGCTGGAGAAACTGCTCGCAGGATCGTTGTAACGCGTCGCGCTCGGCCTGCAGGCGCCGCAGCACCTCGCGCCCCGCTTCCGTCCCGTCGCGAAACACTCGCGAGATGTGGGAATGAGCGGCGTCGTGATAACCGTGCATGGGAGTTGCGGAAGGTGATATGTCGAGCACTATCCGAATTTGGCGAGCCAGCGTGAGAGGCCAAATTATAGGCGAGCGCATATTGCGTGAGGGCCGGCGGAAGCTGCACTTTCCTCGGCTGTCACGCAGCCGGGTTTCGGCCAGCATGTGGCCCGCCATGCTGTAATCGGGGCCGGAATATCCTTGACGGCGGCGTAGCCTGCCCCTAACATTCTGCGGCCCCATCCACGGTCCGCCGATGCCTGACGATCTCACTCTCGCCGATCTGATCGACAACGCGGGCCTCGTTCGGGGCCTGACGTACACGCCCGAGTCCCCACGGCGCGCGCACGCCCTCGCGATCAAGCTCGGCAGTACCCCGGACGCGCAGCTGCTACGCACGCTCACGCTGCGTGAGCGCGACTTCGACGAGGTATTTGAGGAAGCGATCCACGCGATCGCAGAGAAACGCGGTGTGACCAGCAGGAAACTGCTGAACGCGATGCTCGATACCCGCACAGCGTTCATGAAATATTACGGGCTGTCCTACAGGTCGGTCACGCATACGACTGTCGACTACAGCCCCGAACGCGCAGAAAAAATAGACTCGTCAAGCGCATCGGGAAGCACTGAACCGCTGGTACCGATCCCATGTCGCGTAAGGCGAAGAAATGTGAGAAATGGTTACCCAAGACCCATTTCGCATTGATTTCCCGATAGAATCAGAGCCGATCACGTATTTTTCATTTTTCTTTCATCTTCTGCGGCCAGCCATGAAGGTACATCGCGTGACACCCGCGTATTGGGTGGAACTCGGCCTTGACGTGTCCGACATCGACGCTATCGTGGAGCTGGTTTCCCAATGGGGCCCAGACGCTGTCATCATTGGCGGTTTCGATCAGGAAACGGCTGGGATCATCGCAGACCGGCTCGTCGCATTGGGCATCCCGGACGTCCATGTCGAAGGCTCCGGGCTTCCATCATGGCCCACTCCGCAGTCGATCTACAGCGACCTCATGGACAGGCTGCGCAGCGGTTGCTGCTGAAACACCTCGGTATCACCGGGAAAAGACATTTTTTGTCTTTTTTGTGATTTGTTCCCAAGGCCGCGAGTGGCCCCTCCCCTTCTTTCAGGCGCCTGGTGACGGCGAGGCCGAATGGCGCGAAGCGCGAGCCGGCTTCTCGCCAAGCGTATTGAGTTCTTTCGCCATCTCGTCGACGCGCCCGTACCGGGCACATGCCTCGATATCGTCATCCCGCACGCCGGCTGCCGCGAACTGCTCAGGCCATTTCGCGAGGACTGCCATCATTCTGCCGATCTCGCGACGTGCTTCAGGCTCCGTTAGCATGAAGCGTCCGCAATCGGATAGCGCGTTGCGGATCGAGGGCTCATAGTCCAGCCTGCCGACCTTCAGCTGCTGGTAATGGATGCCCTGCAACTGCGGCTGCACGTCATAGGCTGGGGCGAGGTTCCAGTGTCCGTCCTGCCACAGGAAGGCGTGGTTCTTCTCGTGATCGTCCGTATTTTCCATCGCGACGTTAAACACCATTCGCCGGAAGACTTCGTGGGCATCGCTCTTCGGGGCACCTGAGAACCGGCGCGCCGTATCTGCGATATCCGAATACGCTGCGGCTCCGATATCGACGCCCTGCGCGATCAACAGCGTGCGGGCGCTCGCGAAATGGATGCGCCCTCCGGCCTCATCGCGATCGAACCGCTCGACGAGCAACACGTTCCGGCCACCGACGTCCGTCAGGCGTGAATCCGGGACGACGATGCCGCACGCGGCCGCGAGACACAGCGACGCGTGTTCGATCGCGCAAACGTCGACGGAGTCCCCCTCGGCCGGGAATTTGGCAAGCCATCGGCGCCCGTCGGCCTGGATGATGGCCTTTGGCCGTGCGCCACCGGCGCTGGCTCCCGGGCGCAGCAACCGTCGCATGTCCTCGTTGATCGGCATACGGCGTTCAATCGCCTGCGCGGCACTCAGCAATGCACCGAGATCGGCCGTATGCAGCGCCTGTTCGGCGACGATGTCGTAACGGTCCGCGCGAAGCGAGAAACCCAGCGCGCCGATGCGATCCTCGCCGGCAACGGCCAGGTAATCGATCTCGGAGCTGCGCCGCAGGCGGAACACGCGATCGATGATCTGCCGCCCCCAGCGATCCGGTCCCACGTCTGCGAAGATCGGATGGATGTTGAGGCCGGCAGGTGGCTCGAATTTGCCGGGGCGAAGCGGCAGATCGGGGGATAGCTCGAATGCGTCGGTGCGCGCGAGCCACGACGGAGCGTACTCGAAGCGACACAGGCGGCCGCCAACAAGTTCCAGCGCGCCGCACTGCATTGGGTCGGCCGAGGACTCGGGGTAGATCCAGACGAACAGTTCGTTGTTCGCTCCGACCTCGCGGCTGCCGTTGCTGTTCATCGTTGAACTCCTTTGCTGCCTGATTTCAGGTTCTGCAATTCGAGGGCGAGCGCGGTCTCGTCGGCCGCCGGATCGGCAATACGGGACATGAATTGAACCCGCCCCACCAGCCAGAGCGCCATCGCATAGACGGAGATGGACACAGTCGGGTCGCCCGACTCCATCTTGCGTAGCGTCGGGACCGACACTTGCATGCGCTCCGCGAAAGACTGCATGGTCTCGCGTCGGCGCTTGCGCGCGATCCGAAGGTTCTCCCCGAGATCCGTGAGGGCACGCTCCACGGGAGAAGGGAGCATGTCAGCGGCATTCGATCGTCTTGGCATGGAAACAATAATTTCCCATACCGCGAAAAATAGCAACTATTTTTTGCTTTTTCCGTTTTGCGTCGCAGAGATCAGGAAAACGAGGGGGCGTTGTTCGGCGCGAGCGCCGTCGCAGCAGATGCCGGTGCCGCGCGTCGTTTACGTTCCGCTCCAGTTGCGTCGATCATGGCCGCAAAGGTGGGTGCGGGAACAGACGTATCAACCGACGCCGCATAACGCAGGAACGCGTCGTAGGCGGTGAGCTGGTCCACTGTAAGACGAGCGAGCGGCTTCACAGGCTCAACTTCTCCGTCGGGCTTAAGCGCATGCGGTAGCGGGCGAAGCTCCCAGTCGATGCTGCCGGCGTAAGGCTCCAGGTTCGCCAGCGCAGCTTCCGTGACACGTGCGGGAAAGGCCCCGAGCATGGCGTCCCACGACCCCAGGTCAATCTGGAGTGATCGCAGGAAGTCAGCTTCGTCGGCCGCTGCTCGAATGACACCGTACCAGGTCGCCGACGTGTCCAGTGCTGGCGTTGAGGGCCCAAGCATCGTAAAGAGATCGTGCCCGTCGAGCGTTGCCCGCCGGACTGCCGTGAACATGGAGCCCGTACGCCCCGCTCCCTCGAATCCGATGAAGCGGGCCAACGTGGCGCGCTCAGCATCGTCCAGCACGCGCAGGCTTTCGAGTGCAGCGTCGACCTCGTGCTGACCATCCCAGTGGGTCGTCATCGCCAGTCGGGCCACCGGCTCACCGTCCTTCGTTATCAGGTCGTCATCAAGGCGATACCGCAGCGTCGCGTCGAGCAGCTGGGCGGCATGCTCGTTGTTCACGCGGCTCAGCGTCATCGTGTCCGCGTCGATCAGGTAGATGTCGCTACGCTGGGTAATCGTCAGCGCAGCGCGCGCCCAGTCGTGCTCGCTCGCGTGTACGCCAAGCTGTCGCAGGTCGGTGCCACTCTCACGGACGAGCCAGAGGTACTGCCCCGATGCGTGCGTCGTGCGCAGGTAGTGCCGGTCGTGCTGGTAGAAGTCGTTCCTGTAATGCTGCAACCGGCTCTGCGCGCCTTCCACGATCGGCCGCATGAGCCGGAAGACGGCTTCTGCTCGCTGCACGAGCGCGGCATACGCATGGCGAGACATCGCCGAGACGGCGGGAGCCGGAGAACCCGGCGCCGTGGCGGAGGAAGTTGACGATGAGATTCGGGACAACATGTCAGCTTCCTCCAGGGAAAGTCATAGACGGACGGGAATCAACTCGTACCAGTTCAGGGTTCGTTGCCGTGGTCGTTGCCGGCCGTCGGCGACGGTGCCGGATTCATCTGCAGGCTCGCGCGCCATTGCTGCTGAGCCAAGGCTTCCCGGAGTATGTCGTTGGCATGCTGGTACGTCTCGGGGTCGGCAACGCGGTCCGCTTCCGCCGCTGCTGCCTGAAACTTCAGGGCCGCGATAAAGCCGGTGAGACCCTTGTCGTCGAACTGATCGGGATCGACATTATCGGACTCGTAGTCCGTCACCCAGTACAGACCCGCGTCGGGATTCTTCTCGCCGGTGATTTCGCTGGCATAGGGTCCGTACGCCGTGTGTGCGTCGGCACTCATACTCACGAGGTACGTGCTGCGACCGTCGTTGTGCTTGACGGTCGGATCCAGAAGCATTTCGACGCCGATGCTGCTGAGCAGGGCATGTTGGCTGTCTGACGTCGTGATCGTGCCGTACCACCGTCCATCGTTCTCGCCGTACTTCTGGTACTCGGCGAGCGCACGATCGAACCGCCCGTCGATCTCGCGCTCCCATTCCTGGAAGCGGTTTGTATCGAGGATCTTGTCGCCCTTGTTCAGGATGTTCAGACTCTTCAGATACGCGGCGAGCCCGTCAAGGTCGTGCTTGTCACGCATGAAGCCGTCCTCGAAGATCTGGAAGCCGGTGACGCGATAGATCACGTTCTCGTTTTGCTCGCGCACCGGGGCCGCGAACTCGCCGCGCTCGTCCAGATCGATGACGTATTCGAGCGTGCGCACGCTCTCCTTCATGCCCTTGAGCAGGTCGGCCTCGCCACGTTCCACGACGGTATTGGCACCGTCCTCGGAAATCAGGTAGACGGCATCGAGAATGCGTTGATTGCCCGTGACAGGGTCGCGCTCGACGCGTGCTGCCGCGTCGCGGGAGCCGACAGTCCACTCGTTGCCGAAACGGTCGGTCACCCGGTCGCCGTAAACGGGCTCGCTGGAATACTGCTCGACCACACCCACGCCGAACGGCTCGTCCAGTTCGTCGGTCGGATCCTCGATCTGTGCACTGACGTTGCCGACCCGGTTGCCATTGATGTCGCGAAGCGCAAATTCCAGATCCCCGTTTTCGATGCGCTGAGCCGCATCCCGGAAAATCCGCGCAACCTCAAAGGCAGGCCCTTCGTCCTCGAACGCGGCGTTGTCCAGATCCGCAATGTGCAGCATCACATACGATGATGCGTCGGGCTCTTTTGCGCTGTCGCCCTCGACCTCGCTGAAATCGCCGACGCGATTGCCGTTGACGTCACGCGCGATAATGAAGCTGCTCGGCAAGGCCGGGCCTTCGGACTCGAGGCGATCGGCGATCTCGCGAATGATCCGCGCGACTCCCGTGTCGCGATTGCCGTCGTCGAAGGCCGCGTTGCCGAGTCCAATGTCAAGCTGGACACCCATGATTGACCCCGTAGTTTTGTCAGGTTGATATTCAGGACGACTCGATCAGGAAAGATCCGGGCCGTCCGCTGCTGGACTAACGGCATAGCGTTTGCGCACCCGCTCGACCGCTTCGGCGAAGAGTTCCTCGCGCGCGACCTCGTGCAGCGGCTGGACGTATTCGCCCATACCCGGCAGCAGCACACGCGCAACCGCGCTTTCCATGCTGGCGACGATTTCTTCCGCGACGTCGGGCGGGACGGTCGAGCCCTCGACGGCGAATTCGAGATTGCGTCGGACCGACTTCATCAGGTCCACGTATTCGCGCTCGACCGGAAGGAACCCCTCCTTGTCCGACGACTGCCGCTGCAGGTAGGCATCGGACGCCATTGCCGCGAGGCGGTTTTTCACCTGGGCGAGATCCTCGCTGACACCGCCGACGCCATCGAAACGCAGCACCGCGCGCACGTCGGCGGCCTGCCGGAAGAAATCCATCGTCTGGGCTTCACTGCCGAAGCCCTTGACGATTTCGGCCGAGCCGACGCGCAGCGACTGCCGGCGGCGCTCCGGGTCGAGTAGCAGCAGATCGTGCGCGACCTGGTCAGGGGGGGCGTCCTTCGCACGCGCGATCGCGACCGTTACGGACTCAAACGGGATGTGCGCATACTCCGGGGTGGACAGCGTCAGGCCGAACTCCCTGGCCGTTACGGCAACGATCTTTGCTGCGCGCTGGTTGCCGCTGGTCGATGTCGAAAAGTACATGATGCTGTCTCGTTAGCTGGTAAGGTCAGAGCCCCGGCTCCGGCAGCGCCGTCAGGGCTGGCTGACCGCGTCGTTTTGCCATTCCGGATGCGTGAGGCGATTCAGGGTACGTGCTGCCCGCTGGCCGACCGTCACACCGAATGCAGCCTGGATAGCCTGCTTCGGGCCCGGCGTACCTGCCATCTGGACGAGAACGTCCTTCGGCGTATGGACGTTGTCGGCGACGGCTTCGAGTTCGCGGGCGCCGAACACGCTGTCGCGCGCCTGGACGATCTTGCGCAGCACGTCCGGGGAACGGACTCCAGCCAGCGCCATCAGGCGAAGGCCCGAGTCGAACGTAGTGTCGGCAAGCTCATCGCAAATTTTAACGTATGGCGTGTCCGGGCCGGTGGACTGGAGCGACTTCCGTACCGCATTGCGCGTCACGGCGTGAAGCGTGATCGTGTCCTGGCTGTTGTTGAGCAGGTGCCGCATGACTTCGGCGCCGATCGCCGGATTGCCGCCAAGGTTGCGCGTGACCCGCACGTCTTCGCTCAGCTTCTCGTTGTTCAGGATCACCAGCTGGGTCTTCTGGTCGATGTGCGGGTTCTTCGCCACTTCGCGGATGACTTCCGGGTGGTGGACGAACATGCTCGCCAGATAGTGCAGCTGATGCGGACTTTCGGTGTGCTTCGCCATCTCCACGGCTTCGCGCATCGATTGCCGGGCTTCCTTGCGATGGTCGTCGCGCACGCTATAGACCAGGCGATTGACCGCCTCTTCGGCTTCATGGCACGACGTCGCCGTAGCGACATCGCGGAACTGGGTACCTGAAAGGCCCAGTGCCCGATCCGAATAAAGATGGTTTTCGCGCACGATCTCGCCCATGCGGCGAAACGTGACGAACGGAGTCGGCGCCTCGGGCGCGAAATCGTCGGCAGAAAGAGAGATCTTCATCACGCGGCCTCGTTTGCGGTCGGCGACACCATGACGAGGTCACCGTCTTCGATTCCGAGCTGCTGCAGCGCTTGCGACCGGTACTGTGCATCGAACACGAAATAGTGCAGCCCGTCGGCGCCGTGGTGATGCCAGGCACCCGGCTCGTTCGCCCCCGCGCTCGCGTTCGCGAGCGCGCTCGTGACGAGATCGGTCAGCACGGCAATCCACTCGGGGCTGACGGCATCGTCCTCCCAGATGGAATCGAGACTGGGCGCATCGACCGCCGCGCGCGGGGCGGGCTGGCCGAAGTCCCGCGCGACGATCACGTCGATACCCGGAAGAAGTTCGGCAACCAGCAGCGGGCAGTCAGCAGCTGCGGCGGCCGCGTCGATCGCGGTCAGCACCACGTTCACGCGCGATGCGACGAGGGGACCGTACACGGACGGGCCAAATTCCGGGGAAATGTCGGCGAGCTTGGCGACGACTCGCTGGGCAACGGCAAAACGTTCGGCAGGCTGCATGGTTCTCTCGCTGTGGTAGTCAGGGATCGATCCCCGTTCGCGTCAATTATGTCTTCGAACGCGAAAAACTTCAAAAAAATAACTAGATATCTGGTTTTTCCGTAAAATATGCAGTGCGTTGAAGGCAAAATAAAAAATATTTTTATATCCGATTGCACAGGTGCGGGCTCGATATGCAAAATCCGTTCATTCCACAAACAACCGACGCGGCGTGGATCCTGCTGCACATGATCTTCGGGGACGTGGTCAACCCGATGGCCTCGGGCAGCACCACGTCGGGATCCACGTCGACTGCGGCCACGATGCTCGCCGCAGCGTTCCGCTATTTCGATTCCGGAGTTCTGGTTTTCGGGGCGCTAATCATGACCGGGGTCACGGTCTTTGGCGTGTCCAATTCCGCTAACGACGGCGAGGTACTCGGCAAGACCTGGAACACGTTCTATACGCCGATCCGGACCGTCTCTGCGGCCGCTGCGCTCATCCCCTCTTCGAGCGGCTACGCCACAGTGCAGATCACGCTGCTCTACGTCGTTGCCTGGTCGATCGGCTTCGCGTCGAACCTGTGGACCAATGTTGTCCAGGCGGGCCTCGCAACGGACATCACTCAGACCGCTCTGAACAGCGTAGTCGACGACGCGAATTTCAACTCTGTGATGACGCAAGCGATCCGGATGGGCACGTGCGCAGCGGCGATGAACAAGGCAATGGCGTCGCTCGGCCAGACGACCAAGCTCGTGTGGAGCGTGACGAATCTGGAAGACACGCACCTCGGCACGAAGACCGTTGGCAGCAAATACTTCTATTCGGATCCGAACGTACCTGGCAGCGGCAACCTGTGCGGCTCGATCACACTAACGGACACCCAGCCCGTGCTGACCAATCTCGTCGGGGCCGGAACGGCTTTCTCGCCAACGGGAAACAATCAGGCCGCGCAGACCTTGCGCACGGCCCTCTGGAACGCACGTAACCAGTTCTACATGGCGACCTTCAACAGCTGGGTGCCAGCCGAGGTCTCCACCATCATGTCGGCCGCCGATAACGGTACGTCGTTGAGCGCAACGACGCTCGCTACCGATCTCGCCAACTACAAGACACAGCTCACACAGCAGATTCAGAACGAGGTGTCATCGAGCATCGGAAGCGAAAACAGCAGCTTGGTCTCACAGATGACGAGTCAAGGCTGGATCATGGCGGGCTCGTACTGGATGGACATGGGGAAGCTGAAGGACATCATCCGGTCGTCGAGTAATTCGACGATCGAAACGGCCGATGCAGGCACCGCCGAAGTTCAGGCGTTTTTTGGTTCCGGCAACATGTACAACTCGGTCGCATTCGTCGTCACGAAATACCAGGTGCTCGCAACCGAATGGACGCAAAAGGCACTCGCCAATCCGGCATCGGCCAGTTCGGATCCGAACGCGGTGACGACACCATCGCTGCAGAGCAGCTTCACGCTCAACGACTTCACGGGTGGAGGAATGAGCGTGCGCGAGATCTTCGTGCGCGTCTTCAACTATCTTCCGAACCTCTTCGTTCGCTCGATCGTCGCGTAAATGGGCAAGACCGACGATCCCGTAATGATGGTGAAGAACATCGGTGACACCATCACCACCCTCGCGAATGCCTACGGGGTGTGGAAGGGCGTTACGCTCGCGACCCTGACGGGCGTGGAAAAGACCGCTGAAAGCTCGTCCATTCCCGGAACGTCGATCGTTGCCGGCGTCGCGGCCTGGTTTGCGGAGATGTTCGCGCTCATCAAACCGAGCCTGTACACGCTGCTGTACGCGGGGTACTGGCTGGGCATCTGGATTCCGATGGTTCCTTTCTATGTGTTCACGATCGGGGTCGTCGGGTGGCTGATTTTCGTGATGGAAATGATGGCAGCAGGCATGCTCTGGGCGGCCGCGCACACGACTCCAGCTCGCGATAACAGCTTCATCGGCAGCCAGATTCAAGGCTATATGTTGGTCATGTCGGGATTCTTCCGTCCGGCGCTGATGGTCCTCGGACTCGTCGGCAGTAATGCGCTGCTGGCGCCTGTCGTCGCCTTTATCAACACGGCCTTTCTGGCGCACTTTGAGTCGATGACGGCGAACTCGTTGACGATGATTTCGTCGGTGGCAGGATACCTCGTGGTCTATGTCATCCTGATCAATACGTCGTTCATGTTGATCTTCGGTTTGCCGCAGTCGCTTCCGGACCGGATTCTTCGATGGCTCGGCGCTGGCATCGGTGATTTGGGCGAGCGGGAAACGTCGGGACGAATCGAGAACATCGCAAGCTCGACCTCCCGATCCGCCATGGTCAAGGGGATGCAGCTAAGCGAACAGCAACGGGCCTCGCAGGACAAGGCTGAACAGGAGGCCGCTCGCGAAAGAGCAGCACAGGCTCATCGAGACATCGAGTCCCAGCGGCACGACGATATCGTTGGAGCACTCCGTGGGAGCCGGGAGAATGCCCCGATGACGGACACAGGCCCCGCACCGACGATCGATTAGGATTGGCCTTTCGGTGTTCCAGCAAAAAAATAGCCGGGGCGTCCCGGCTATTTTTTTTCTGTGCGCCCGGCTGGGCGCACACACTTGGAGGTGAAAGTCCTCTACACGCCCGACAAGGGGAAGTGTTAGC
>JAYFRU010000037.1:0-12839 GCA_040946965.1 Burkholderia sp.
GATCACCTGCTGCTTGAATTCTTGCGTGTACGTGCGATGGGGGTGGCCGCGACCCGCTGCGTTCGACATGGCTGATTCGCTCCGTCAATCTAAACGCGACCAGCATGCTTTGGAAAAACCTGCTTCGGGAAACGGTCCGGCCGAGCCGCTTACGAAGCAGGCGGCCTGAGTCCGGAAAGGCCATCAGGCGAAGCGCTGCCGTCGGGCAGTGCGCTCGCCTCGCCGCCAAGGCAAAACGGCACCGCCGGGAGGAATCCCGGCGGTGCCGTTTCATTGCGGGGCCGCGCGGCCCTGCCGTTACTTGTAGTCGTAGTCGACCGTCAGCGGCGCGTGATCGCTGAACTTGATATCGCGGAAGATCGAGGTCTGCTTGGCGGTGCCGGCCACGCCCGGCGTGGCGATCTGGTAGTCGATCCGCCACCCCACGTTCTTCGCGTAGGCCTGGCCGCGGTTGCTCCACCAGGTGTACTGGTCGGGCCGCAGGTCGAGCGTGCGGAACACGTCGACGTAGCCGACCTCGTCGAACAGCTGGGTCAGCCAGGTGCGCTCCTCGGGCAGGCAGCCCGAGTTCTTCTGGTTGCTCTTCCAGTTGCGGATGTCGATTTCCTTGTGGACGATGTTGACGTCGCCGCAGAGGATTACCTCGCGCTTCTTCGCCTTCAGTTCGGCCAGGTGCGGCATGAACTCGGCCATGAAGCGGAACTTGGCCTGCTGGCGCTCCTCGCCGCTCGAGCCCGAGGGCACGTAGACGGAGATCACCGAGAGCTTGCCGTAGCGCGCCTCGACATACCGTCCCTCGCTGTCGAACTCGCTGCTGCCGTAGCCGATGATCAGGTCGTCGGGCTCGCGCCGCGTGTAGAGCCCCGCGCCGCTGTAGCCCTTCTTCTCGGCATGGTGGAAATGGCCGGTGAAGCCATGCGGCGCCGTGAACTCGGCCGGCACGTCGTCGGCCGACACCTTGATTTCCTGGACGCAGACGCAGTCGGCCTTCTGGTCGCCGAGCCAGTCGAAGAAGCCCTTCTTCGCGGCCGAGCGGATGCCGTTCAGGTTCGCCGTGATGACACGCAGCATGATGTGATTCCGTTCAGTGTGGTTCGGGTTTCGGTGGTGGGGGCGCAGCGCGAGCCGGGCGGCGGCTCACTCGACCTTCACCCCCTCCAGTTCGGGTTTGGCGGGCGGATAGGCCAGCTTCATGGCGGTCAGCTCGCGCAGCAGCAGCTCGGCGATCATCACATTGCGATACGTCTTGGAGTCGGCCGGGATCACGTACCACGGCGCATGCGGCGCCGAGGTGGCGGCCAGCGCGTCGCGATAGGCGATCTGGTAGGCGCCCCAATACTTGCGCGCCTCGAGATCGGAGATGTCGAACTTCCAGTGCTTGTTCGGATCGTCGATGCGCGACTGCAGGCGCTCGCGCTGCTCGCCCTTGGAGATGTGCAGGAAGCACTTGACGATGGTGGTGCCCGACTCGTGCAGCATCTCCTCGAACTGGCGGATCTGCCGGAAGCGGCGCTCGCATTCGGCCTTGTCGATGCTCTCCAGCACGCGCGGCACCAGCACGTCCTCGTAGTGGCTGCGATTGAAGATGGTCAGCTCGCCGGCGGCCGGCACCTGCGCGTGGACGCGCCAGAGGAAGTCGTGCGCCAGCTCGACCGAGGTGGGCGTCTGAACGGCACCACCCGCAGGCCGAGCGGGTCGACCTCGTGGAACACCGCGCGCACGGTGCCATCTTGCCGCTGGTGTCCATGCCCTGCAGCACCAGCAAGAGGCGCTTGCGCGGCTGCGTGTGCAGCATGTCCTGCAGCGCGTCGATCTTCATCGACAGCTCGGACAGGCGCGCCCGGTCGGTCTCCTTCGAACCCGCCGAGAACGGCTTGGCGCCGGGCTCGAACCGGTCGAGCTGGAACGCGGCCGCAGCCTTCTCGTCGGTGTGGAACGGCACGAGGAAATCGTCGAGCGACACTGGCTTCGCCATCACTGCCTCCTGGAACGGGTTCGGGATCTCGCGGGCGCGACGGGCCGGACGCTGCCGGCATCACCGCTGCCGCGACACGAACCAACGAGCATAACGCAAGGGGCCGCTGCGGACACCCGGCCCGGCAGCGGCCCGTTGAAGCGGCGGGCGACCCCGCCCCGCCTCAGCCCAGCTTCTTCTTCAGCAGCTCGTTGACCTGGGCCGGGTTCGCCTTGCCCTTGGTCGCCTTCATCGCCTGGCCGACCAGTGCGTTGAAGGCCTTCTCCTTGCCGGCGCGGAACTCCTCGACCGACTTGGCGTTGGCGGCCAGCACCTCGTCGATGATCGCCTCCAGCGCGCCGCTGTCGGAGATCTGCTTGAGCCCCTTGGCCTTGATGATGCGGTCGGCGGCGGCTTCGTCGCTGGCCTTCTCGTCCCAAATCGCCTGGAAGATCTCCTTGGCGATCTTGTTCGAGATGGTGCCGTCGGCGATGCGCTGCAGCACCAGCGCGAGCTGGGCGGCCGACACGGGGCTGGCGTCGATCTCGATGCCCTCGCGGTTCAGCAGCGAGGACACGTCGCCCATCAGCCAGTTCGCGGCCACCTTGGCATTGGCCGCGCCGGCCTTGGCCACCACCGCCTCGAAATAGGCGGCCATCGCCTTGCTGGCGGTCAGCACCCCGGCGTCATAGGGCGTCACGCCGTACTGCTCGGCGCAACGCTGCTGCATCGCGGCCGGCAGCTCGGGCATCTCGCCGCGCACGCGCTCGACCCACTTCGGATCGATCACCACCGGCATCAGGTCCGGATCCGGGAAATAGCGGTAATCCTGCGCGTCTTCCTTGCTGCGCATCGAGCGCGTCTCGCGCTTGTCCGGATCGTAGAGGCGGGTTTCCTGCACCACCGTGCCGCCGTCCTCGATCAGCTCGATCTGGCGGCGCACCTCGTAGTTGATGGCGTCTTCCAGGAAGCGGAACGAGTTCAGGTTCTTGATCTCGGCGCGCGTGCCGAACTTCTCCTGGCCCAGCGGGCGCACCGAGACGTTCGCATCACAGCGGAACGAGCCTTCCTGCATGTTGCCGTCGCAGATGCCGAGCCACACCACCAGCGCGTGCAGCGTCTTGGCATAGGCCACCGCCTCGGCGGCGCTGCGCATCTCGGGCTCGGTGACGATCTCCAGCAGCGGCGTGCCGGCGCGGTTCAGGTCGATGCCCGTCATGTCCGCGAAGTCCTCGTGCAGCGACTTGCCGGCATCCTCTTCCAGGTGGGCGCGCGTCAGGTTGATGGTCTTCGAGTAGGCCTCCTTGCCCGCCTTCTCGTTGGTCGGCACCTGGATCGTGAGCTGGCCGCCCTGCGCCACCGGGATCTCGTACTGGCTGATCTGGTAGCCCTTGGGGAGATCCGGGTAGAAGTAATTCTTGCGCGCGAAGGTGCTGCGCGGCGCCACCGTCGAGCCGAGCGCGAGGCCCAGCCGGATCGCGCGATCCACCGCGCCGCGGTTGAGCACCGGCAGCACGCCGGGCAGAGCCAGATCGACCGCGCAGGCCTGGGTGTTGGGTTCGGCGCCGAACTGCGTCGACGCGCCCGAGAAGATCTTCGACGCCGTCGACAATTGCGCGTGCGTCTCCAGACCGATAACGACTTCCCACTGCTGAGCCATGTCTTACACCCCCGCCGGAACTTGCTTGTGCCAGTCGGTCACGCGCTGGAACGCGTCGGCGACTTGCAGCATCCGGGCTTCGTTGAAATAGTTGCCGATGATCTGCAGGCCGACCGGGCGGCGCACGTTGGCGCCGGCGTCGAAGCCGCAGGGCACGCTCATGCCGGGCAGGCCCGCCAGGCTCACCGACAGCGTGTAGATGTCGGCCAGGTACATCTGGACCGGATCGTCGCCCTTGGCGCCGAGATCCCAGGCCACGCTCGGCGAGGCCGGGCCCATGATCACGTCGCACTGTTCGAAGGCGTTCTGGAAGTCCTGCGCGATGATGCGGCGGATCTTCTGCGCCTGCAGGTAGTAGGCGTCGTAGTAGCCGTGCGAGAGCACGTAGGTGCCCGCCAGGATGCGGCGCTTGACCTCGGGCCCGAAGCCCTCGGCGCGCGACTTCTTGTACATGTCGAGCAGGTCGCCGTACTGGGCGGCGCGATGGCCGTAGCGTACGCCGTCGAAGCGCGACAGGTTCGAGGAGGCCTCGGCCGGCGCGATCACGTAATAGACCGGGATCGAGAGTTCTGTCTTCGGCAGCGAGACCGGCACCAGGGTGGCGCCGAGCGCCTCGTACTGCTTGAGCGCCGCGTCGATTGCCGCGCGCACGTCGGCCGCCAGGCCCTCGCCGAAATACTCGCTCGGCAGGCCGATGCGCAGGCCCTTGAGCGGCTGGTCGGCCCGCGCGTCGGGCGTCCAGGCCTGGCCGAGGTAGCGGCCGAACGGCTCGTCATCGCGCTCGAGGCTGGTGGAGTCGCGCTCGTCGAAGCCGGCCATCGCGTCGAGCAGCAGCGCGCAGTCGGCCGCGCTCTGCGCCATCGGGCCGCCCTGATCGAGCGAGGAAGCGAAGGCGATCATGCCGTAGCGCGACACGCGCCCGTAGGTCGGTTTGATGCCGGTCACGCCGGCGAACGAGGCCGGCTGGCGGATCGAGCCGCCGGTATCGGTGCCGGTGGCGGCCGGCGCCAGGCGCGCGGCCACCGCAGCGGCGCTGCCGCCCGAGCTGCCGCCCGGCACGGCCAGCGTGTCCCAAGGGTTCTTCACGGCACCGAAGGCCGAGTTCTCGTTGGACGAGCCCATCGCGAACTCGTCCATGTTGGTCTTGCCGAGCGTCACCATGCCGGCCGCGGCGAGCCGCGCGACCACGGTGGCGTCGAACGGGCTGGTGTAGTCGGCCAGCATCTTCGAGCCGGCCGTCGAGCGCCAGCCGCGAGTGACGAACACGTCCTTGTGGGCGATCGGCAGGCCGGCCAGCGGGCCGGCGGTGCCGGCCGCGCGCGCGGCGTCGGCGGCGCGGGCCTGGGCCAGGGTGAGATCGGGGTCGACGTGGACAAACGCGTTGAGCTCGCGCGCCGCATCGATGCGTTGCAGGTAGAGCTGCGCGAGCTCGACGGCCGAGGTTTGGCCGGCGTCGAGCGCGGCGCGCAGTTCGGTCAGGCTGTTGGCATGCATTGCTGGAGGGTTCCTGGATTCTTGAGCGAGCGCGGCGAGCCGCGATCCCGGGCCGGGCGGGCCGGCCTTGTTATTCGATCACCTTCGGCACCAGGAACAGGCCTTCCTGGACTGCGGGCGCCGGGCGCTGGTTCTCCTCGCGATTCACGTGCTCGGTCACGGCATCCTCGCGCAGGCGCTGCGCGACGCCCTGGATCTGCTCGATCGGGTGCGCGAGCGGCACGATGCCGGTCGTGTCGACGGCGCGCATCCGCTCGACCAGGCCGAAGAAGTCGTTGAGCTGGGCGAGCGTGTGCTCGGCCTCGGCGTCGGCTATCTCGAGCCGCGCGAGGTGCGCGATGCGTTTCACATCGTTCAGGGTCAAAGCCATGCGTTCCACCGGAAAAACTGGGCTTGTGCGACGCATCGGAAGCCGCGCCGCGACAGGGGGTTGGAGGACTCGTTCGAACCCTCAAAAAGCGGGGACGAAGCGGTGAATTGACGGTCCGTTTGGGTTCAAATACCCGGAAATTATAAGGTATCATTACGCGTTCGACCCAACCCCGGACCGTCCCTCCCACACGGCTTGCCGTTAGCTGCAAGCCGGTTGCCGCGCGGCCCGCGCGACGGCCCCGGTAGATTTCACACGCAGCTTCGCGTTCCCGAGGCGGCCGCTCCCGCCCGATCCGAGGCTGTTATTTTTTCCGCCGCCACCCCAGCGCGCCAACTCGGCCCGGGGTCGGCCCAGAGCGAGACAGGATTCTGAATGTTCGGTTTTTTGCGCAGCTACTTCTCCAACGATCTCGCGATCGATCTCGGCACCGCAAACACCCTAATCTACATGCGCGGCAAGGGCATCGTCCTCGATGAGCCGTCCGTCGTGTCGATCCGCCAGGAAGGCGGCCCCAACGGCAAGAAGACGATCCAGGCCGTCGGCAAGGAAGCCAAGCAGATGCTCGGCAAGGTGCCGGGCAACATCGAGGCGATCCGTCCGATGAAAGACGGCGTGATCGCCGACTTCACCGTCACCGAGCAGATGATCAAGCAGTTCATCAAGACGGCGCACGAGTCCCGGATGTTCTCGCCCTCGCCACGCATCATCATCTGCGTGCCCTGCGGCTCGACCCAGGTCGAGCGCCGCGCCATCAAGGAAGCCGCGCACGGCGCCGGCGCCTCCCAGGTCTACCTGATCGAGGAGCCGATGGCGGCCGCGATCGGCGCCGGCCTGCCGGTCTCGGAAGCCACCGGCTCGATGGTGGTCGACATCGGCGGCGGTACCACCGAGGTGGGCGTGATCTCGCTGGGCGGGATCGTCTACAAGGGTTCGGTGCGGGTGGGTGGCGACAAGTTCGACGAGGCGATCGTCAACTACATCCGCCGCAACTACGGCATGCTGATCGGCGAGCAGACCGCCGAGGCGATCAAGAAGGAAATCGGCTCCGCCTTCCCGGGCTCCGAGGTCAAGGAGATGGAAGTGAAGGGCCGTAACCTGTCGGAAGGGATTCCGCGCAGCTTCACGATCTCCAGCAACGAAATCCTCGAGGCGCTGACCGATCCGCTGAACCAGATCGTGTCGTCGGTGAAAATCGCCCTCGAACAGACGCCGCCGGAACTGGGCGCCGACATCGCCGAGCGCGGCATGATGCTGACCGGCGGCGGCGCGCTGCTGCGCGACCTGGACCGCCTGCTGGCCGAGGAAACCGGTCTGCCGGTGCTGGTCGCCGAGGATCCGCTGACCTGCGTGGTGCGCGGCTCCGGCATGGCGCTCGAGCGCATGGACAAACTCGGCAGCATCTTCTCGTACGAATAAATCCGGGCCCGGGCCGCGCCGTCGGGCGACGCGCGCAGCCCACGCCGGCGGGCGCCCACCTCCGGCGGCAGTCACCGACGACGCACGCGCGACGCGCCGGCTAGGCAAGATCAGCCGAACCGCCGCGCGTTTTTCGCGTCTGAGGATCATTTCAACCGATCAAGCGCCCGGCGCCGACCATGGAATACAGTCCGCCGCCCCTCTTCAAGCAAGGTCCTTCCGCGCTCGCGCGGCTGTTCTTCTTCGTCGCGCTGGCGATCGCGCTCCTCGTCTCGGATGCGCGCTTCAGTACGCTCGAAATCGTCCGGGGCATCCTGGGCACCGCGCTGTTCCCGCTGCAGCGGGCCGCGCTGGTGCCGCGCGACCTGTTCATGGGCGCCGCCGACCTCGCCGCCACCAATGCCTCGCTGCGCCACGACAACCAGCAGCTGCGCGAGCGCAACCTGGCGCTGTCCCTGCAGGCCAACCAGGCAGGTCAGCTGACGTCCGACAACGTCCACCTGCGCGCCGTGCTGGGCCTGCGCGCGCGGATCGCCGCCCAGTCCACGCCGGTCGAGATCCAGTACGACACCAGCGATCCGTTCTCGCAGAAAGTGGTGATCGGCCACGGCTCGCACGACGACATCCAGAACGGCGCGCCGGTGGTGACCGAGGACGGCGTGGTCGGCCAGGTCACGCGCGTGTTCCCGCTGCAGTCCGAGATCACCCTGATCACCGATCGCGACCTGGCGATTCCCGTGCAGGTGCTGCGCACCGGGCTGCGCAGCGTGATCTACGGCACCCCGAAGGGCGATTCGCTGGACCTGCGCTTCGTGCCGACCAGCGCCGACCTGATGGTGGGCGACGAACTGGTGACCAGCGGCCTGGACGGCACCTATCCGCCGGGCCTGCCGGTGGCCAAGGTGGTATGGATCGACAAGCTGGCCGACACCGCCTTCGCGCACGTGGTCTGCATGCCGGTGGCGGCGGTGCGCGGCGCGCGCGAGATGTTGGTGCTGCATTACCAGAACGACGTGCCGCCGCGCCCGGTCGACCCGGACGCGGACAAGAACGCCAAGGGCAAGAAGGGCGCGAAGCCCGCCGACAAGGGCAAGAGCACGGCGCCCGCCGGCGACAAGCCGGCCGCCACCGCGCCGGCGCCGGCCCAGGCCGCTCCGGCCGCGAGGAACGGCCGTGCCGCGCCCGCCGCGAAACCGGCGGCCTCGTTGCAGGCCACTACGCCAACCACCACGCAGGCCGCTCCGCAGGCCGTCCCGGCCGCCGCGCCGTCCCGGGAAACGCAGCCATGAGCCGCCCGCAATACATCCTGCAGCCGGTCAACCCGACCTTCATCGTCTTCAGCCTGGCGGTCGCCTTCCTGCTGAACCTGATGCCCTGGGGCCGGCTGCCCGGCGTGCCCGATTTCGTGGCCCTGGTGCTGCTGTTCTGGAACATCCACCAGCCGCGCAAGGTCGGCATGGGCGTGGCCTTCCTGCTCGGCATCCTGATGGACGTGCACGATGCCGGCCGGCTCGGCGAGCACGCGCTGGCCTACACGCTGCTGTCCTACGGCGCGATCACGATCCACCGCCGCGTGCTGTGGCTCTCGCTGGGCGTGCAGATGTTCTACGTCGCGCCATTGCTGGTGCTGGCCCAGCTGGTGCCGTTCGTGATCCGCCTGATCATGGGCACCGCCTTCCCGGGCTGGAGCTACCTGGTCGACGGCTTCGTGGAGGCCGTGCTGTGGCCGATCGCGAGTCTCCTGCTGTTGATGCCGCAACGCCGCCCGGTCGATCCGGACGACACGCGGCCGATCTGAGCCGCCCCGGCCGCCCCATGTCGAGCGCCCCGCTTCCGTCCTCCCCGGCACCGCTCGCCGCCGCCCTGCCGGCCGCGAGGCCGGCCCGGGCGCCAAGCGCCGTGGTGCCCCCGCTTTTCCCCGATTCCGCATGACCGAATTCAAGGACACCCAGCAGCAGCTCTCGAAGTTCCGCCTGCGCGTCGCGGCGGCGGGCGTGTTCGTGTTCGTCTGCTTCGGGCTGCTGGCCACGCGCTTCTTCTACCTGCAGGTCTGGCAGCACGGCAAGTACGCGCTGCAGGCCGACGAGAACCGCATCTCGGTGGCGCCGATCGTGCCGAACTGCGGCATCATCACCGATCGCAACGGCGTGGTGCTGGCGCGCAACTACTCGGCCTACACGCTCGAGATCACGCCCTCGAAGCTGACCGACACGCTCGACAACACCATCACCGCGCTCTCCGAGGTGGTGCCGATCGACGCGCGCGACCGGCGCCGCTTCAAGAAGCTGCAGGAGGACTCGAAGAACTTCGAGAGCCTGCCGATCCGCACCCGCCTGAGCGACGAGGAAGTCGCGCGCTTCACCGCGCAGCGTTGGCGCTTTCCCGGCGTCGAGGTGCGTGCGCGGCTGTTCCGCCAGTACCCGCTCGGTTCCACCGCCGCGCACGTGATCGGCTATATCGGCCGGATCTCGAAGCGCGACCAGGACAAGATCGACGCGATGAGCGACGAGAACGACAGCGATCCCGAGCATTACGATCCGCGTCGCGACGCCAACAACTACAAGGGCACCGACTACATCGGCAAGATCGGCGTCGAGCAGAGCTACGAGACCGACCTGCACGGCATCACCGGCTTCGAGGAGGTCGAGGTGACCGCCGGCGGGCGCCCGGTGCGCACGCTCTCGCGCACCCAGGCCACGCCCGGCAACAACCTGGTGCTGTCGCTCGACATCGGCCTGCAGCAGGTGGCCGAACAGGCCTTCACCGGCAAGCGCGGCGCGCTGGTGGCGATCGAGCCGACCACCGGCGACGTGTTGGCCTTCGTGTCCTCGCCGAGCTTCGACCCCAACTCCTTCGTGGACGGCATCGACCAGCAGACCTGGGACGAGCTCAACAACTCGCCCGACAAGCCGCTCTTGAACCGCCCGCTGCACGGCACCTACCCGCCCGGCTCGACCTACAAGCCCTTCATGGCGCTGGCCGGCCTGGAGCTGGGCAAGCGCACGCCGGGCTGGGGCTTCCAGGATCCCGGCTACTTCACCTTCGGCGGCCACACCTTCCGCAACGACGTGCGCTCGGGCCAGGGCTGGGTGGACATGAACCGCGCCATCATGGTGTCGAACGACACCTATTTCTACATGCTGGCGCGCGACCTGGGCGTCACCAACATCGCCAACTTCATGAAGCCGTTCGGCTTCGGCCAGATCACCGGCATCGACATCCTGGGCGAGGCGCGGGGCGTGCTGCCTTCGCCGAACTGGAAGAAGAAGACCTTCCGCAAGCCGGCGCTGCAGAAGTGGTACGACGGCGAGACCATCAGCCTGGGGATCGGCCAGGGCTACAACTCCTTCACGATCCTGCAGCTGGCGCACGCGATGGCCACGCTGGCCGACAACGGCGTGGTGATGCAGCCCCACCTGGTCAAGGAAGTCGAGAATCCGATCACGCGCGAGCGGCACCTGACGGTGCCCAAGGAAAGCGAGGTGATCCCGCTCAAGCAGGCCGACATCGACGTGGTCAAGCGCGGCCTGGAGAACGTGATCGAGAACCCGTCCGGCACCGCCTACAAGATCTTCCGCGGCGCGCCCTACACGGCGGCCGGCAAGACCGGCACGGCCCAGGTGTTCTCGCTGCAAGGCGCCAACTACCACGGCCATCTGCTGGCCGAGCACCTGCGCGACCACGCGCTGTTCACCGCCTACGCACCGGCCGACCACCCGAGGATCGCGCTCGCGCTGATCGTCGAGAACGGCGGCTGGGGCGCGCAGGCGGCCGGCCCGATCGCGCGCAAGGTGCTCGACTTCTACCTAGTCGAGCGCCAGAACCCGACCAACGAGGCCGCTGCGGTGGCCGCCGCCGCCTCAGGGACCAAGCCGGTCAGCGCGCCCGTGGTGGGCGACATCACGCGGCCGGTGGAGATCGCGACCGGCTTCACGGCGCTGCCGCAGCCTCCGCCGCTTCGGGCGCAGCCGCCCCGGGCACCCCCGGCGCGTCCACCAGCCCCGGCGAGGCCGCCGGCAGCCCCTCGCCCGAGCCCGCCAGCGCCGCGAGCGCGGCCCAGATGCGGCGCCTGCCGCACAAGCCGCACCGCGCCCCCGCCAACGACCCGGCCGCGCCGCCCGCCCCGGCGGCCGCGCGCGATGGGCAGCGCGGCACCCGCCGGCCGGTCGCGGCTTACACCGACGAATGACGGAGATAGGCATGCAATTCGACAAGCGCGCTTGGCTCGACAAGGCAAAACAGATGTTCGCGGGCTTCGACCGCCCGCTCACGCTGATCGTGTTCCTGCTGCTCTGCGTCGGGATCGTCACGCTCTACAGCGCGACCATCGACATGCCGGGCCGGGTCGAGGACCAGCTGCGCAACATCATGCTGACCTTCGTGCTGATGTGGATCATCGCGAACATCCCGCCGCAGACGCTGATGCGTTTCGCGGTGCCGCTCTATACCTTCGGCGTCGCGCTGCTGGTGGCGGTGGCGCTGTTCGGGATGACCAAGAAGGGCGCCAAGCGCTGGCTCAACGTCGGCGTGGTGATCCAGCCCTCGGAGATCCTCAAGATCGCCACCCCGCTGATGCTGGCCTGGTACTACCAGCGGCGCGAGGGCAATATCCGCTGGTACGACTGCCTGGTGGCCTTCGCGATCCTGCTGGTGCCGGTCGGCCTGATCGCCAAGCAGCCCGATCTAGGCACCGCGATGCTGGTGTTCGCGGCCGGCCTGTTCGTGATCTACCTGGCCGGGCTGTCGTTCAAGCTGATCGTGCCGGTGCTGGTGGCCGGCGTGATCGCAGTGGCCGCGATCGCCACCTTCGAGGACAAGATCTGCCAGCCGCAAGTGGCCTGGCCGCTGATGCACGACTACCAGAAGCACCGCGTCTGCACCCTGCTCGACCCGACCTCGGACCCGCTCGGCAAGGGCTTCCACACCATCCAGGCGGTGATCGCGATCGGCTCGGGCGGCCCGGTCGGCAAGGGCTACCTGAAGGGCACCCAGGCCCACCTCGAGTTCATCCCCGAGAAGCACACCGACTTCATCTTCGCGGTCTATTCCGAGGAGTTCGGGCTGGCCGGCGGGCTGGTGCTGCTCACGCTCTACATGGTGCTGATCGCGCGCGGGCTCTATATCGCCGCGCAGGGCTCGACGCTGTTCGGGCGCCTGCTGGCCGGCTCGCTGTCGCTGGGCTTCTTCACCTATGCCTTCGTCAACGTGGGAATGGTCAGCGGCGTGCTGCCGGTGGTGGGCGTGCCGCTGCCCTTCATGAGCTACGGCGGCACCGCGCTGATCACGCTCGGCGTGGCCACCGGGCTGATCATGAGCGTCGGGCGGCAGAAGCGGCTGATGAAATCGTAGCGGAGGCAGCCGCCGCGACCTGCGCCCGCAACGCGGTGCTGACTTCCTGGTACTTGAGCGCGGCAACCTCGTCGCCATGCACGGCCGCCGCCGCGTTCGTAGAACGACGCCGTCACGTATTGCGCGGTCGGCTCGCCGGCGTCGGCGGCCTTGCGGTACCACTCGAAGGCCTGGTGGTTGTCGCGCGGCGTGCCGCAGCCGTCGAGGAACTGATTCGCCAGCGCGAGCTGCGCCTCCACGTGGCTCTGCTGCGCGGCCTTCAGGAACCAGCCGTGCGCGGCGGCCGGATCGCGCGCCACGAACTGGCACTGGCCATCGTCGTACATGGTGCCGAGCACGTACTGCGCTTGCGGCATGCCGGCGTCCGCCGCCTGGTTCAGCGTAAGCGGTAATTTCAGCACACCGAATGGAGAATCATTTGCAACGGACGGGCGAGCATGGCCGCATCGCGACGGCCGAGGCGCCCTTGTTGTGCCAGTTCACGCTCGCCTCGGCTTGCCGCTTCGCGTAGTTGAACGTAAGCGGTCCATTGGCACGGCCCTCAGAGCATGCGCACGAGTGTGTAAAACGTGGTATCGCTGTAGCGCGGCGGC